>JASHRZ010000215.1 GCA_030037055.1 Alphaproteobacteria bacterium | reverse complement strand
GCATCGTCTCGACCGATGGCCGCAGCGTCGACATCATCGTGCCGGCCGGCATCGACAGCGGCCAGACCTTGCGCCTCAAGGGCCAAGGGCCGCGCGGACCTCGCGGCCTCGCGCGGGGCGACCTCTATCTCGACATCGAGGTCGAGCCGCACCCCTTCTTCCAGCGCAAGGAGCACGACGTCCATCTGGAGCTGCCGGTGACACTGAACGAGGCGGTGCTGGGCGCGCGCATCACTGTGCCGACCATTCACGGACCGGTCGCGGTCAAGGTGCCGCGCGGCTCCAACAGCGGCGCGACGCTCCGCCTCAAGGGCAAGGGCATCGCCGCCGCGGGCAAAGCGGGCGACCAGTACGTCAGGCTGCGCGTCATGCTGCCCGATCCGCCTAACGCCGAGCTCACGGCCTTCCTGGAGCGCTGGGGCGCGAAGCACCCTTACAGCGTCCGCCGCACCTTCGACTGACCGCGCTCGCCCCGGCGCTGCCCCGGGAGGCGACCGTGGTCAACGAAGCGACGCACGGCGCGACAATTGACATCCCGGGCGCTTGCCGCCGGCCGAGCCGGCGCTTTCCGCGGCCCTCGCCCATCGTGTAGGATCGTAGGGGCCTACAGGACGACGAAGCGGTCGCGGGGGCAACAGGCATATGACGGAAGTAAAGGCGCTCATGCAGGGAAAACGCGGTCTGATCATGGGCGTCGCCAATGAGCGCTCGATCGCCTGGGGCATCGCCAAAGCGGTGGCGGCGCACGGCGCCGAGCTCGCCTTTACCTATCAGGGCGATGCGCTCGGCAAGCGTGTGCGCCCGCTCGCCGAGAGCCTTGGCAGCGATTTGGTGCTGGATTGCGACGTCACCGCGGAGGCGAGCCTCGATAGGGTCTTCGCCGCGATCGGCGAGCGCTGGGGAAGGCTCGATTTCGCCGTCCACGCCATCGCCTTCGCCGACCCGGCCGAGCTCAAGGACCGCTATCTCGACACCACCCGCGGCAACTTCCTGAGGAGTCTCGAGATTTCCTGCTACTCCTTCACCGATCTTGCGCGCCGCGCTTCGGCCATCATGACCGCCGGTGGCGCGCTGCTGACGCTCACTTATATCGGCGCCGAGCGCGTCGTGCCGCGTTACAACCTCATGGGCGTCGCCAAGGCGGCGCTGGAGGCGAGCGTGCGCTATCTCGCCGCCGATCTCGGCGGCCGGAACATCCGCGTCAATGCCATTTCCGCCGGTCCGATCAAGACGCTGGCCGCGCACGGCATCGGCGATTTCCGCTATATCCTGAAATGGAATCAGTTGAACTCGCCGCTCAAGCGCAACGTCACGATCGACGAGGTCGGCGGCGCCGCACTCTACCTGCTCAGCGATCTCAGCGCCGGCGTCACCGGCGAGGTGCACCATGTCGATTGCGGCTATCATGTCATCGGCATGAAGGCGGTCGACGCGCCGGACATATCCGTGGTGTAGGAGCCGTGGCCGGCAACAGCTTCGGCACGGTGTTCCGCTTCACCAGTTGGGGTGAGAGCCATGGGCCGGCGATCGGCTGCGTCGTCGACGGCGTGCCGCCGCGCCTGTCGCTCGCCGAGCCCGACATCCAGCATTGGCTCGACCGGCGCAAGCCCGGCCAGTCGCGCTTCGCCAGCCAGCGCCGCGAGAGCGACCGGGTACGCATCCTCTCCGGCGTGCTCGAGGGCAAGACGACGGGCGCGCCGATCTCGCTGCTGATCGAAAACGAGGACGTGCGCTCGAAGGACTACGCCGAGATCAAGGACAAATTCCGCCCCGGCCACGCCGACTATACCTACTGGAAGAAATACGGCATCCGCGATTATCGCGGCGGCGGCCGCGCCTCGGCGCGCGAAACCGCCGCGCGCGTCGCCGCCGGCGCAGTCGCGCGCAAGATCCTGGGCGACTGGGTGGCCATCCGCGGCGCCCTCGTGCAGGTCGGACCGCACCGCATCGACCGCGCGCGCTGGGACTGGGCCGCGGTCGAGGACAATCCGTTCTGGTCGCCCGACCGGCAGGCGGCGCAGGTCTGGGAGGGCTTCCTTGACGAGGTGCGCAAGAGGGGCTCGTCTGCCGGCGCGGTGATCGAGGTGGTGGCAAGCGGTGTGCCCCCCGGCCTGGGCGAGCCCGTCTACGACAAGCTCGACGCCGATCTCGCCCGGGCGATAATGAGCATCAACGCGGTCAAGGCGGTCGAGATCGGCGCCGGCTTCGCCGCGGCCGAGCTCAGCGGCGAGGAGAACGCCGACGAGATGCGCATGGAGAAGGGCGAGGTAAGGTTCCTGTCGAACAATGCCGGCGGCATCCTCGGCGGCATCTCCAGCGGGCAGGACATCGTGCTGCGCTTCGCGGTGAAACCGACGAGCTCGATCCTGACGCCGCGGCGCTCGGTCGACATCCACGGCAACGAGGTCGAGGTCAGCACCAAGGGCCGCCACGACCCCTGTGTCGGCATCCGCGCCGTACCGGTCGGCGAGGCGATGATGGCCGTCGTGCTTGCCGATCATCTGCTGCGCCAGCGCGCCCAGTGCGGCTGAGCCGCCAGCGACAAGGAGGAACCATGCCGCAACCCGACCACGTCTCGGCGCTTCCGCTTGGCGACGCCGCCGGACTCGACGACGATCTCAAGGCGGTCTACGCCAAATGCGTCGAGAAGCTCGGCTTCGTGCCCAACGTCCTGCAGGCCTACAGCCTGCGGCCGCGGAAGCTGCGCAATTTCATGGCGATGTATGACGAGCTCATGCTCGCGCCCTCCGGGCTGAGCAAGCTCGAGCGCGAGATGGTGGCCGTCGTCGTCTCCTCGGCCAACCGCTGCTATTACTGCCTCGTCGCCCACGGCCAGGCCGTCCGCAAGCTGTCGGGCGACGCCGAACTCGGCGAGATGATGGCGATGAACTATCGCGTCGCCAAGCTCGACCGGCGCCAGCGCGCCATCCTGGATTTCGCCTGGAAACTCACCGTCGTGCCGCACGATGTAGGCGAGGCGGACCGCGCCCGGCTGGGCGAGGCCGGCCTCAGCCCCGAGGACATCTTCGACCTCGCCGACACCGTCGCGTTCTTCAACCTGTCGAACCGCATGGCCTACGCGCTCGACATGATGCCGAACCGCGAGTACCACCGCCTCGACCGCTAACCGGAGCCCGTCCATGCGCCGCGTCATCGTCGGCTTCTTCGCCTCAATCGGCTTCGTCGTCTTCGCCCTCGTCCT
>JASHRZ010000214.1 GCA_030037055.1 Alphaproteobacteria bacterium | reverse complement strand
AAGAGAGCAATGCCGTCTAAATCGCAGGCAGCCCGGCTTTTCGTTAGGACGCGGAAATCGCAGCGCGTGGCGAAAGGCCGATAAGAGGATTGCGGAGGGCGGCGAGCGCACCGAATGGGGTTTCGTGTCGGGAGAAGCGGCGCTCGGCTGGTCATCGGCAAAGCGAGCGTGCTCATGGCTGAAAAAAGGCTCATGCGGCAGGCCAGCGCGAGACAGAGCGGCCGGGTCAGCCAACGGCTCACCGCTGCCGCCGTGGCGATCATTTCGGGCATTGCTGCATCCCCCGTGCCGGCGACCGCAGCCGATCCCGATTATGCGGCCGAAAGGGCGGCGATGATCCGCACGATCGCCACCTATTCCGCGGAGGTGAGCTTGGCGACCGGTCGCGATCGCATCGGCGAGGAGGTGCTCGAAGCGATGGGTATCGTACCGCGCCACGAGTTCGTCCCCGAAGATGTGAGGCACCAGGCCTATGCCGATCGTCCGTTGCCCATCGGTTACGGCCAGACCATCTCGCAGCCATTCATTGTCGCCATCATGACCGACCTCCTTCAGGTCGCGCTGAACCATGTCGTGCTGGAGATAGGTACTGGCTCGGGCTATCAGGCCGCCGTCCTCGCGCATCTCGCCCGCCAGGTCTACACGATCGAGATCATTCCGGGTCTCGCGAACGGTGCTGCGCAGCGGCTGCAGCGCTTGGGCTATGCCAACGTCGCGACGCGCGCCGGCGACGGCTATTACGGTTGGGCAGAGGCTGCACCATTCGACGGCATCATCGTCACCGCCGCCGCAAGCCAAATTCCTCCGCCCTTGATCCAACAGCTCAAGACGGGCGGCCGAATGGTAATTCCGATTGGCGCTCCTTTTGCTCTCCAGCATCTTGTCCTTGTGGAGGTCGACGACGAGAGAAAGGTGAGAACACGCCAGCTCCTTCCAGTGCAGTTCGTGCCGCTTGCCGGCCAACATTAGCCGCGGGTCATGCGAGAAAGGTGAGCCGATCTTGGGGTCGCGCATCGCATGCGAGGACAAGACGCCAGTCCGATCGAGCACCCCACCTGTCGCCATCAGCCTGGTCTCCGCGGGCGCACTTGCTTATGAGGTGCTGCTGATCCGGATCTTCTCGATAGTCCAGTGGCACCACTTCGCCTATATGGCGATCAGCATCGCCCTGCTCGGCTACGGCGCGAGCGGCAGCTTTCTCGCGCTTTTCCAGGATCGGCTGCGGCATCGTTTCATCACCGTGTTCGCGGTCAGCGCGGCGCTTTTCGGCGTGTCGGCGGTCGCCGGCTTCGCCGTGGCTCAGCGCCTGCCGTTCAATGCCCTCGCTGTGATCTGGGAGCCGCAGCAGCTCTTTTACCTGCCGGCGTATTACCTTCTCTTTGCCATCCCCTTCTTCTGTGCCGCCACCTGCGTCGGACTCGCTTTCGCCGTCTTCCCCCATCACATCGGGCGGATCTACCGCTATGACATGGTGGGTGCGGGAACCGGCGCACTCGGCATCGTCGCCATGCTGTTCTGGCTCTTTCCGCCCGCGGCGCTCAGGTTGACTGGCGTTCTCGGCTTCCTCGCCGCCTCCCTTGCCAGCTACCAGGAGCCCGGTGTGAAGCGATTGTGGCGAAGTCCCGCATATCTTGTCGCGGCGGCCTTGCTCTACTGGGCAATCCCCGGCTCTTGGACCGCCCTGCGCTTGTCCGAGTACAAGGAGCTTGAGCAGGCGCTCCTCATCCCCGGGACGGAAGTCGTGCACGAGGCTTCGAGCCCGCTCGGGCTCTTGACGGTCATTCGTAGTCCCGTGATTCCGCTTCGCTATGCCCCTGGTCTCAGCCTCAATGACATCGTCGAGCCGCCGCCGCAGCTTGGCATTTTCACCGATGGCGGTGGGGTCAGCCCGATCACCTATTTCGACGGCAGGTTGGAACCGATCGCCTTTCTCGACGACACCTCGGCGGCGCTACCCTACAGTCTGGTCGAGCGGCCGCATGTGCTCATCATCGGTGCCGGCGGCGGCCTCGACGTCCTGTTGGCGCTCTATCATCGCGCGCCCCAGATCGACGTAGTCGAGCTTAATCCCCAGATGATCGGGCTCGTGCGCAAGGACTTTGGCGATTTCGCAGGGCGTCTCTATGACCGTCCGGAGGTGCGCGTCCACCTCGCCGAAGGGCGCGGCTTCGTCGCCGGAAGCAGTCAGCGCTACGATGTCATCCACCTGCCGCTTCTCGACTCCTTCGCGGCGGCGGGCGCCGGGACCGTCAGCCTTACCGAAAGCTACATCTATACCGTCGAGGCTTTCGAAGACTACTTCCGCCATCTGCGGCCGGGCGGCTTCATCGCCATTACACGCTGGCTGAACCTCCCGCCCCGCGACAGCCTCAAGCTGTTCGCGACGGCGCTCACGGCGCTTGAAAGGATGGGAGTCGCCGGGGCGGAAAGACGGCTTGCGCTGATCAGAAGCTGGAGCACGACCACGCTGCTTATCAAGAACGGCGCGTTGAGCGGGGCCGAGATCGCAAAGATCCGCGCCTTCGCCGCCGAACGTTCCTTCGATCTCGCCTACTATCCCGGCATGAGCCGGGAGGAAGCCAACCGCTATAACCTCCTCGACCAGCCCTATCTCTTCGATGGTGCCACCGCATTAATCGGACCGGAGCGCGCATCTTTCCTCGCGCGCTACAAATTCGATGTTTCGCCCGCGACCGACGATCGCCCTTATTTCTTCGACTTCTTCAAATGGCGAGCGCTTCCCGAGTTGCTGGAGCGCCGCTCCCTCGGCGGCGCGGCGCTGCTCGACTGGGGCTATCTGATCGTGATGTCGACGCTGGTGCAGGCGGTTGTCCTCAGCCTTCTGCTCATTCTGGCACCATTGCGTTTATACGGCGCGACATTCACGTCTTCTGCCGACAGATGGCGGGTCGCCGCCTATTTCCTGACGATCGGCCTTGCCTTCCTTTTCGTCGAGATGGCCTCCATTCAGCACTTCATCCTATTCCTCAGCCACCCCATCTATGCAACCGCCGTGGTGCTCTGCGGCTTCCTCGTCTTCGCCGGTCTGGGCAGCGGCTTCAGCCCGCGGCTGGCGGCTTGGGCGGAGCGGCAACGCACGGCGCCGACGGCCAAGGAGCGGCGCTGGAGGTTTCGGCGTCCCGTCGGCGCGCTCGACCTTGCGATCGGCGGCATCGTCGTCGTGGCGCTGCTCTACCTTTTTCTGCTGCCGCCGCTCTTTCGATCTTTGGTCGCGCTGCCGGACGCTCCGAGGATTGCCATCGCGCTCCTTCTGATCGCGCCACTTGCCTTCTGCATGGGGATGCCGTTCCCGCTCGCCCTCTCCCGCGTCGCCGCCTCGGCTCCCGGACTGGTGCCCTGGGCGTGGGGCGTCAACGGCTGCGCCTCCGTGCTGAGCGCGATCCTGGCGATGCTTCTGGCGATGAACATCGGATTCACCTGGGTCATGCTGATCGCGATGGGGCTGTACCTCGTCGCCGCCGCGACGTTGAGGGCGCCGCTTGCTGGCGAGCGCGCCTGACCCCCCTTCGAATGGGTTCAATCCAGGTAGACCGCCGGCGGGCGCTGGCTTCCTCGGCATCGCCCTGGATCGATTGCCGTCGAGCGCGAACCCGCAAAAAGGGTTCGCGGACTCCGGCGCTGCGGCTCTGCACCGGCAAGCGATGGGCATCGGATTGATTCAATCACGGCCGGTTTCGCCGGAAAAACCAGAGCGCGTTTTCTCGGAAGGTGCTAGCGATGCTTACGTTCGAAGACCGCATAGCGCTCAGCGACCTCACCTTCGAGGAAATCGACGCGATCGCCGAGCACGAACACCTGTGGTCGCCGCCGAGCTCGGCTGCTAGCCCGTGCTGCCCGGATGGACGGCGCCCGGTTCGCACCATGATTCGCGA
>JASHRZ010000213.1 GCA_030037055.1 Alphaproteobacteria bacterium | reverse complement strand
GCAAGCAGCGTGTCGAGTCGGGCGAGCTCATTCATCTCGACATCAAGAAGCTCAGCAACTTTAACCGGACTTGCCTATGCGACGAGGGTCCAAGCAGCCTCCGCGCCTCTCAAGGTTCAGCGACCGTAGGTCGTTCATCGACGGCATGCGCATCGAGCGGCGGAGTGCGGCAGCGCGCAGCTGCGCGATTCCCGGGATGCGCACCGCCGATCAAGATCGACGGCCACGCCATGACATCCGATTGTCCTCCGCAGCAGCGCAGCGAATATACCGCCGAGATCCTACCCGAGATCAGAGAGGAAGGGCCACCGGTGGCGGCAGAGTGAGCGCGGGCGCGAACATTCCTCCGGTTCGGCGCGTCGCCAGCCGCGCCCAAGCTGCTATCGAGGCAGATCCCGCTCGATCAGATCGAGAACCCGCTGGACGTCGGCGCGGCGAGTGGCAGACTGACAGAACCCGACTGTCATCGTCAACGAGCGGCCTGACGAGCTCACGGCGAGCATGCAGCCACGGGGAAACATCACCGGCCCGACGAGATAGCCGTCGGTGATCATGGGACCGCCGAAGTCCGCGCGCGTGCCGAGCCCCCCAAGATTGGAAAAGTACGGATTCGTCGCGCCGCCCGATTGGATCACCAGGCCCAGCAGCCCCTGCAGCCATGGCAACCCGAGCTTGACAAGCACCTCCGCACCGATCGCGCCGGCAAGGCCGGGATGCTGACTTTCAATCGCTCGCATGGTGTCGCGCACCTTGGCGACCGTCGCGTCGAGCGGTTCGTCCGGCCGCGGCACGAAGGCCGGAAATACTGCACCCGCAAGATTGCATATCGTGTCGGTTCTTTGCCGCGGCAGATAGTGCCGCAGATCGAGCGAGAAACCGACCGGCAGCGGTTCAGTGCGCGGTGGGTCGATGACCTTGACGAGCGCGCGAAAGAAGGCCGCCAGCAGCACATCGTTGGTGGTGGCGGCGTGCTGGAGGCGATAGGCGCGCAATGCCGCAAGACGCTCAGCACCAAAATGACGGACTACAATGATGCGCTCGTCGCGGTCTTCGCCGGTGGCCGGGAAATGCCACGACCCGACTTTCCGTCGCGCGACGAGCCGCGCTGCCGCCGCGACCTTGTCGCGGAACGAGAACTGGTGAAGCACTTGGCCAAACCCGCGATCGCCATCGAGGTTGGGCTGCGGACGGTAACTCGGATCGCGACCCAGCCGGTTATAGATGGACGCAATGAGCGCAACGCAGTCACGAAGGCCGCTGGCATCGGCGGCAACGTGATCGACCTTGACGCAGATGGTGTCGACACTTGATCGCAGCAGGAACACGCGCAGCAGCGGGTCTACGCGTGGGTCGCACGGCGCCGTCATGAAACGCTGGAGCTGATCGTCGAGCGAGAACGCGGCCTCGAGGCGGCACGGGGCACAGCTGTCAAGATCATCCCGTCGCTGCCAATACGACCGCCACGGACGCTCGATGAAACGGCAGCCGAGCACCGGCTCGGCATCGAGCGCGAGCCGGACGGCCAGTGCCAAGCGCTCGGCATCGAGTACGCGATCGAAGGTCAGCACGCAGTGAATTTGCTGGTCGCATAGCCGGCGAAATAGATATTCGACCACATCCGGCGTGCCGGCGCGCCACCGGGGGAAGGAGCATGCGCTCACGCTTGACGCCCTCGCGGCCGTGGCGACTCTTGGCGCAGCAACACAAGACCACCAACTGCTCCTGTCACGGCATGGAGCGCAACCAGCATAGAACGCGCACCTCGACTCATCGGTTAAACGCACCGGCCACCGCATCAGCGGAGAATCGGACGGGCCATATCAACAGCCGTGGCGTCGGCTGGGAGTGTGTCCATCTCTGCATCGACGACTCCCGCATCGCCTATGCCGAGATCAGGAAGGACGAGCGCAAAGCCAATGCCGTCACCATCCTCAAGGCCGCTGTCGCCTGCTGCGCAAAACTGGGCATACGGGCCGAGGGCATCATGGCCGATAACGGCTCTTGCTACAAATCGCGCGCCTTGGTACGGGCCTGCAGGCGGCAGGGCTCAAACACATGCGAACCAGACCCTACGCTCCCAAAACCAATGGTAAGGCCGAGCGCTTAATCCAGACTGCGCTCCAAGGGATCGCGGCGAGTTTGTGTTAGACCTCAGCCGTGCGCATTTCCCGCTCCCATGGCCGCTGCTATTGGTGCCGGTGGCGTGAATTCAGGCTTGGCGCGCAGTAAACGGTCGAACGCGATGCGGCGCTAAGAATCGGCCTGGCCTTCCAGGAAAGCGTCCTTCTTGCTCCACGCGTGTATCTGCTTGCAGTCGGGACAGGACACCCTGTTGAACCCGATGGGACGATCTTTCCAGGTCCTTGGGCTAGCCTTGAGCCCAGTTGGGATGGCGCGACCGGTTAGGGGGCATCGGATCATCACTCGAAGCAGCTCGCCGTCTTCATACATCGTCGCGACCATTCATTTCGCCACCGCTGAAGCATTTTCGTTTAGAAGGCCTCTCCAATCGACGTCCTCCAAGTTGGCGAGGCACTCGCCGCAGAGTCCGCGCTCCTCACTCAGCGCCTCATCTTCGGGCAACGGTAAGAGCCCACACCAACCGCAGCGATGCGGAGGACCGGGTGTCGAAGAGTGCTTGGCTCGTCCGTCCGTGAGGTCGCCGAGAAGCGCTCGCCTACCGCCATCCATAGCTGCAACCCTTGAGAACGACCTGGATCGTAGGCTGGCCGGGTGAAGAAAGTCCTACGGCCACTCCCCACGGGCACCCGCGCAGCATTGCAATGCCCGATGGGTCCTCCTGGCACGACGTACGGGATCCGCTCGGATCGGGCTGGGAGCCGCAAGGGCGCGCAACGGCCAGTCCACTGGTCTCTCCGGCCGGAGTTTCGCATGTGCGCCCGATCACACCTTATGGGCGGTGATATGCGGTCAAATGACTTGTCTGTGGAGGATAGCCATGAAGCTTATTACGGCGATTGTCCTCGCAACCGTTTTGTTGCAATGCTTTGGCAGCATTACCGAAGTGGCGCTATGGATGTGGTGAGAGCCGCCGCTCGTCAGTGAGCCGGCGGGCCCCGTGAGAGCCAAACTCTCCCATCTTCTGGGCTGGAAAAATGCATCCACGGTGGATGGGCAAGGTTTTTCGGCTTTCAGGCGACACCAATACGCACAAGAGCGGAACTGCCGTGACCTATCCTGTGTCCAGTTGCCCCATTCGAGCCTCAGCGAGGGGCTTTCCCTTCTCCACATAGGCGATAAGAATTGTGCTTTGGTCTCGCTAGGTTTGCCACCAGCATGGGGCGTCACCTGGTTTGATGGTGGGTAACCTCGCGGTCGAGTAGAACTGGTCAATCATTTGACCCTCGACTGGGTCAGCTTCCTGAACCTTTCCGGCGTAACCAAGGCCTATGTCGAGATCGAGGCCGGGTCGAGACCGCGCCCATGACCCACGCCGAATCGCCGGCCAGTTGCCACTATACGTCGCCGTGATCTTGCGATTGTCAAAGGTGCGTCCCCGGCACGATGGTACCGGGCACGATACTCAGATCGTCAAGCCTGCGAACCATGTCGATCACCCCTTGCATCGCCTGGTCCTTCTCCGCCTGCTGAAGCTGCGCTTGCGAAATTTGGTACTGCTCTGCCGCTTTTAGCTTGGCGAGGATTTCAGCGATGCGAGCATGGCGTTCACTGCGGGTCATCTGACCGTGCATGATCGCATCCGTCGTCAACGTATCCTCGTCGAT
>JASHRZ010000212.1 GCA_030037055.1 Alphaproteobacteria bacterium | reverse complement strand
CCATGCCGCTCGCGGCGAGCGCGCAGGTCGCCCTCACGCTGCGTCAGGCGGTGAAGGAAGGCAACGACCAGATCCAGATTCAGCTCCAGCCGGCCGATCTCGGCGCCGTTCAAGTCAAGCTCAGCATCAATCACGACGGCCGAGTGACCATGGTCGTCTCCGCCGACCGCAGCGACACGCTCAATCTGCTGCAGCAGGATGCCGGCGGGCTGACGCAGGCGCTGCGCGATGCCGGCTTGCAGGCCGACAGCAGCAGCCTGAGCTTCAACCTGCGCGGCGGCTACCAGTTCAATCAGCAGCCCGCCGGCGGCGGTGACGCCGCTGCCGGCGACATCGCCGCCGCCGGCGACGACATCGCGGCCGCGGGCTCGCCGACGCGGGCGCTGCGCGCTCATTCCGGCCTGCTCGATATTCAAGTATGAGGAAGGCGATCCCATGACCACGACTGCCCCGATCACAACTTCCGCCCCCACCGTGCCGACAAGCACGGCTTCGAGCGCCAGCGGGACCGGCAACGGCACGACCGCCAATGGCGCGCTCAGCTTCACGCAGAATTTCAACACCTTCCTGACGCTGCTGACGACCCAGCTGAAGAACCAGGACCCCCTCAATCCGATGGATACCAACCAGTTCACCCAGCAGCTGGTGGAGTTCAGCGAGGTCGAGCAGCAGATCAAGACGAACAGCCAGCTGTCGACGATGATCTCGAACCAGACTGCGAGCGAGACCATCGCGGCGCTGCCCATGGTCGGACAGGAGATCCAATATAACGGCAACCAGGCCGCGCTGGAAAACGGCCAAGCGACCTTCTCCTACACACTGCCCAGCAGCGCCGCCTCGACCAGCCTCATCGTCCAGGACGCCAGCGGCAACACCGTCTACTCCACCACCGGCCAGACCGCCGCCGGGACCTACGCCTTCAACTGGAACGGCCAGAACAATGCCGGCCAGCAGCAGCCGGACGGCGGGATCTACACCCTTAGCGTCCAGGCGCAGGATTCGAACAACCAGCCAGTTACGGCGACGACCACCGCCGTCGGCACCGTGACCGGCGTCAATGTCAACAACAACGTCGCCACCTTCAACGTCTCGGGTGTCGAAGTGCCGATGAATCAGCTGGTCAACATCATCGGCTCGTCCTCGTCTTCCTCCTCCACGCCTTCGAACTAAGAGGTCTCCCATGAGCATCTTCGGTGCATTGCTTTCCGGCGTTTCCGGCCTCACCGCCGAAAGCCAGGCGTTGAGCATGATCTCCGACAACATCGCCAACTCGAACACGACCGCCTACAAGGCGACCGAGGCGAGCTTCTCGACGCTGGTCACGCAGAGTGCCCAGGCGGGCGTCAACACGGCGGGCGGCGTGGTCGCTTACCCGACCGCCACCGTCGGCCAGCAAGGGCTGCTGCAGGCGGCATCATCCAACACCGACCTCGCCATCTCCGGCGGCGGCTTCTTCGTCGTCAGCAACAGCGCGACCGCCAGCAACAGCAGCTCTTACTCCTTCACCCGCGACGGATCGTTCTCCGTCGATGCCAACGGCAATCTCGTGAACGGCGACGGCTTCTTCCTCCAGGGACAGAAGCTGACCGCGGCCGAGGCGGCACAAATCACCGCCGGCAACCTCAATCAGCTCACGGCGACCTCGCTGAGCTCGCTGCAAACAATCAACATCAACGGCCTCAGCGGCTCGGCCGTGCCGACGACCCAGGTGACGCTGGCCGCGGAGCTGCCGGCGACCGACACGGCCACTTCGACGCCGCACACCATTACCGTTCCGGTCTATGATGCTCAGGGCACCGAGCACGACATGACGCTCACCTTCAGCGTCGCGCCGACCGAGGCCCTTACGATGACGGCCGGCACGCTGACCCAGGGCGACACCTTCAACTTGACGCTGGCCAACGGCACGGTGATCCCGGTCACCCTGTCGCAGGCCAATCCGACCATGACCGACCTCGCCAACGACATCAACTCTGCGTTGGCAGCGCAGAACATCACCACCCTCACCGCCTCGGCGACGAACGGCACCACTATCCAGCTCACCGACACTTCCGCCGGCCAGACGGGGATCGGTACCACCACGGGCGTCGGCGAGGGCGCGTCACTCGTCCTGACCGGCGGTACCGGTGGCGAGACTTTCGGTACCTCCGGCAATGGCACCGGCACGGTGACCGACACGCCGGCGAATACTTGGAACGTCACCGCCAGCGTCGTCGGCGGCACCGTCGCATTCAACGGCGGCAACCAGGTCACGTTCAATGGCGATGGTTCCTTCAACACCGGCTTCAGCGGAATGACCATCAACTGGTCGACCACCGGACCCGCCGTGCCTACCTCGCCGCAGGCGCTGACTTTCAACCTCGGCACACAGGGCGAATTCAACGGCCTGACCCAGGTCGGCAATGAATTCAGCGCCAGCGAAGTCAACCAGAACGGCCTGGATTTCGGCACCTTCACCGGCATCTCCATCAACCAGAACGGCATCGTCACGGCCAATTTCGACAACGGCCTGAAGCAGCCGATCTATCTGATCCCGATCGCCACCTTCAACAATCCCGACGGCCTCGCGGCGGAAAGCGGCAACAGCTATCTCGAGACCAACACCTCGGGAAGCTTTCTGCTGCAACAGGCGGGCACGGGCGCGGCCGGCGAGATCGCACCCTCGGAGCTGGAAAGCTCGAACGTGGACATCGCCCAGGAGTTCAGCAATCTGATCATCACGCAGCAGGCCTACGCTGCGAACTCGAAGGTGATCACCACCGCCGATCAGATGATCACGGACCTGCTGCAAGCGACGCAGTAATTCCCTGCCGTCGCCGGCAGCGGGGCGCCGATCAGGCGAAGGCGATGCTCGGCCGCTGCAGGCAGTCCGCGAGCCGCTGCTCCAGCAGCGGCAGCGCCCGAGGATATTCGCCCGCGATCGCGGCGCCCGCGCCAGTCAGAAAGGCGAGCGCCGCCTCCAGGCGCGCCGCATAGGCGGCATCGTCGGGCCGTTCGTGCCGCGGCAGCGCGCAATCCTCGAAGGAGAGATCGGCAAGGCCGGTAACGTCGCTGAGCGCCGCAGTGACGTCGCGACGATGCCCGGCGTCGGCGCTCAGGGCATCGAGATCGACCACATGATCGGCATGCTCGAGCGCGATCAGCATGTCGAGCATATAGACGCGCAGGAAGATGCCGAAAAGCGTCTTGAGATCCGCCGCGTCGAAATAGGCGAGGAGCGCGCCGAGCTGCGCCGTTGCGATCCCGTCCGGCGCGGGCGGCAGACCAAGCCCGGCAAAAAACGGCGCGAGGCGCGAATGCCGGCCGCCGAAGCTCGCGAACAGCACGAAGCGGAAGAGGAAATACCAATTCTGCTGCACCGCCGCCTGGTCGCGGCAGGAAATCCATTGGTCCCACGGGTTGCGCCAGGTCACGATGTTGACCCCTTCGCCGAGCGCGCGAAACCAGGGAACGCGGCCAAGCGAGCGGCAGAAGCCGAAGACCGGCACCTTGCCCGCCTTCCGCGCATGGTCGGCAAGGCTGCGGATGTATTGCGCCTGCGCCTCTTCCGGTCCGGTTTCGTAATACGCCTCGGCGGCAAAGCGCGTCCGGTAGAGCCGTACGCCGCCTTCCGGCCGCAGGAGTTCGCGGTATTCGTTGAAATAAGGCATGTTCAGGCTGGGGTGCCCCGACGCCCAGCGCTGCGGTCCGAAGCGCGGCAAAGCCTCCAGCGTCAAGCTCGCCAACAGCTCGTGAAACGGCTCGTAATAGGCTTGTGTGCCGCGAGCCTCGCGGAACCTGTGCCAGAACCAGGTGCTGCCCGAGCGGAAGCCGCTGTGCAGGAAGACCGCTCGCGCCGGTTGGGACGGCAGGCTCATTGGGCGCGCTTCAGCGCCATGACAGCAGCGCGGTTTTCGCGAGCCACGCCAGTGTGCGCCAGCCGGCCGGCCGCAGCGCGGGCTCCAGCCCCTCGATCAGATCGCCGGCAGCTGCCGGAGCTTGTTGCAAGGTTTCGACAAGGCGCCCGGTCTTTGCGGAATCGAGAAGCATCGCCGGCACCGGTGCCGCCGCGCGCAATTCCCGCATCGCGCCGGCAAGCGCCGCGGTGGCGGCGGGAAGCGTCAGCACCGTTTCCGACGCGAGCCGGTCGCTGGACCACCCACGGAACAGATCGAAGGGATCCATTTCCAGCGGCCGGGCGGGGCGGCCGGGGGCAAGCGCCGCCGCTTCCGGCGCCGAGCGCCGCCGCTCGCCAAGTTCGCGCCACAGCTCCTGATAGGCGGCTATGACGAGGCGCCAGTCGAAAGCCTCGACGGCGCGCCGCCGACCGGCCGCTCCCATGCGGCGGCGCAGATCCGGATCGGCGATCAGCCGAACGAGTACCTCGGCGCAAGCGTTCACGTCGACGGCGCTGCTCTGGCTCGCGGCGGCGGAGAACATCGTGTGATTGAAAGTGCCGGACGCATAGTCGAGCGCCAGCGCTTCGCCGCTGCCCGCCGGGGGCGTCAGCGTCCGCAGGCGGAAGCCGTCGACACCCTCGCGCACGGTGTCGCGATAGCCGTCCCAGTCGCTCACCACCACCGGAAGGCCGGCGGCCATGGCCTCGATCGGCGTCAGACCGAAAGTCTCCTGCACGCTGTCGGCGAGGGAAACGAAGATATCCGCGGCGAACCAGGCGCGGCGGTTCGCCGCGTGCCGGCTGTCCAGCACGATCCGCATGAGGGACGGTGCCAGCACCGCCGCCGCCTGCGCAAAGGCCTCGGCAAAGAAATCCGAGCGAAACCAGCCGACCTCGAGCAGACAGAGCGGCTTGTCAATGCGCTCGGCGGCGTGCTGCGCGGCGATGTAGAGCGGCACCGGATTGGCCTTCTCGGCGTGGTCCAGCCGGCCCATATAGAGCAGCACCACCGCATCCTGCGGGATATTGTGGCGCGCGCGAAACGCCGCACCTTCGCCCTCCTCCGCGACGAAAGCGTCGCAGTCGACCCCCAGCGGAATCACCGGCAGCCTTGCGCGGCAATCGAGCCTGGTGCCGGTCAGGCTGCGGAAATAGTCGCCATATTCCCCGAGCACCCGTTCGACGGCGCTTTTCGCCGCCGTCGTCGTGCAAACGAGCGCATCCCACGGCTGAACCGGCGCGGTGAGGAGGCGGCCGACGGCTTCCATGGCGCGGCTCTCCGAGAGGGTGTGCGTGACCCCCACCAGCGAGAAGGACCGCTGGTCGAAGCTGCGGCGCAGCCAGGCGTAGCGCCCGAGATCCGGGCCGGGCGTATAGAGCGTGCCGATCGAGGCGAGTCGCGCCAGATCCCTGAGCGCGATGGCGTCGACCGGCCGAGCGGCGCCGTCGTGCCGGGCGACGAAATCGTGCAAAGCCGTCACATCCTCGGGCTCGTGGAGCAGGCAGGTCAAGCGGCGCTCTCCGGCGTGGCGCAGATAGGCGGCGAGAAATCCTGCCGAGGCGGATCGGCGGCCGGCGACGTCTCCGGAAATGTCGTAGTCAGCCGCGGCAAAGACGAGGGCGGCCGGTGCGGAGAGGTGCTCGATCACGCCCGCGGCGCCGAGGCGCTCATCGGGCGGGGCACACATCGCGCTCGCTTCCTTCATCTCGATGACGGCACGTCGCGGGACAACTATCGGAGGGATTTATAAGCATTCATGATTAACGATGCGTAAAGCAGGCAGCACCGCCGCCGCGGTACGCGTGGCGGCGCCGCCCGCGCCCGTCTCTCGCCGCGACCCCGCGCGCCACCAAATCCCTTGGATTTTAGGCAAAGCGGCCAGCGCATTAACCATGGCCTTTAGGGCTTTCTTAAGTGGGCACCCCTAGATTCGCGATCACATGAACTGACGCCGCGACAACCGTGAAGACAGACGCACCTTCTTCGCTCGCCGCCTCACCGATGGATTGGCTCGATGTCGTCGGCCCGATCGCGTCGCTGGACAGTCTGCCGCCCCCCGATACCAAACGCTGGGTCATCCGGCGCAAGGCCGAGGTGGTGGCGGCCGTGCGCGCCGGCATCATCAGTCTCGAGGAAGCCTGCCGCCGCTACACGCTGTCGATCGAAGAATTCCTCTCCTGGCAGCGCCTGGTCGACAGCCACGGGCTGCCGGGCCTGCGCGTCACCCGCCTGCAAGACTACCGCGACGTCGAGAAAGAGCGCTAAGGCGAACGCGGCCGGCGCGTTCGTCCTTGGCGTCTCTCGCGGTTGCGTCAGCAACCGCGAGAGCCGCTCAGAGCGGACGAGCATTTCTTTCCACGGTCTCGCCCAGCAGCGCCTACCCCGCCCGTGCCGCTCCCGCGCTTGCCTGGGCGAGCGCTGACGTCGTCTAATTCGGGCGCCTGCGGCGTTCGCTCCGGGGCAAAACTTGCCGCGCGCTGGGTAAAAGCTGCCGGCCGTTTACGGGTTATTCACCCAATCGCCGCTAGGGTCTCCGGCGGGCGACGTGCCCGTTGATGGAAACGCGAGGCGAGCGACAGTGAACGGCCTGCTTCAGACTCTCCGCGGCCTTGGTCCCGTGCGGCTTGCCCTGATCGGCGGCGTGACCCTGGCGATGATCGCGTTCTTCGTCTTTCTCACCACCCGCATCTCCCAGACCGGCATGGCGCTGCTCTACAGCGATCTCGAGCTGCGCGACAGCGGCCAGATCGCCCAGAAACTCGACGCCATGGGCGTGCCGTATCAGATCAAGGGCGACGGCGCTGAGATCATGGTGCCGGCCGACCAGGTGGCGAAGCTGCGCATGACCATGGCCGAGGCCGGCCTGCCGCATGGCGGCTCGATCGGCTACGAGCTCTTCGACAAGTCCGACGCGCTCGGCACCTCGAGCCTCGTGCAGAACATCAATCAGGTGCGCGCGCTCGAGGGCGAGCTGGCGCGCACCATCTCGTCGATCAACGCGGTGCAGTCGGCGCGCGTGCATATCGTGCTGCCGCGCCGCGAGCTGTTCTCGCGCGACCAGCAGGAGGCGACGGCGTCGATCGTCGTCAAGATGCGTGGCGCCGAGCGGCTCGCCAAGCCGCAGGTGGCGGCAATCCAGTACCTCGTCGCCTCCGCCGTGCCGGGGCTGAAGCCGACGCACGTGTCGATCATCGACGGCGACGGCAACCTGCTCGCCCGCGGCGACGGCGACAGCGGCGCCGCCGCCGTCGCCGGCAGCGCCGAGGAGCGGCGCGTCAACTATGAGAACCGGCTGTCGCACAACGTCGAGGAGCTGCTCGAGCGCACCGTCGGCCCCGGCAAGGCGCGCGTTGATGTCCATGCGGACATGGATTTCGACCGCATCACGACCAATTCGAAGACATTCGATCCCGACGCGCAGGTCGCGCGCTCGACCCAGTCTGTGAACGAGTCGAGCGACAGCAGCGACTCCGGCGACCAGCCGGTGACGGTGCAGACCAACCTGCCCAACGCCCAGACCGCCACCGGCACCACGGGCGGCCGGAGCAAGACCGCGCACAACGAGGAGACGACCAACTACGAGATCGGTGAAACGACGCGCAGCCAGGTGCGCGAGACCGGCGTGGTGCGCAGGCTCTCCGTCGCCGTGCTGGTCGACGGCACCTATACCGTCGCCGACAGCGGCGCCCGCACCTATCAGCCGCGTCCCCCCGAGGAGCTGAAGCAGCTCACCGCGCTGGTGCGCTCGGCCATCGGCTACGACGAGAAGCGCGGCGACACCGTCGAGCTGGTCAACATGCGCTTTACCGGCGCCGACGAGGTGATGCCGGCGCCCCCCGCCACGGTGCTGGGCTTCGAGCGCGCCGACATCGTCAAGATGGGCGAGATGCTGGTCATCGCCGTTGTCGCGGTGCTGTTCATCCTGCTCGTCGTCCGCCCGCTGCTGATCCGCGTGCTCGAGAACAGCGCCGCCGCGGCGGAGGCCAACAACCAGCTGCCGGGCCAGGTGGCGGGACAAGGCGCTCCGGCGCTGCCGCCGCCGGCCGGGCTCAATCCGGCGCTCGCCGCCCCCGGCGGCGCGGTGGTGCCGGGCGGCGGCGAGGACACAACGGTCGAGAAGATGATCGACATCGGTCAGGTCGAGGGACGCGTCGCCGCCTCGAGCATCCGCAAGATCGGCGAGATCGTCGAGAAGCATCCCGAGGAAGCGGTCGCCATCGTCCGCTCCTGGATGTACCAGGGCGCCTGAGCGGGAGATCGGGCAATGGCCGTGATGCGCGTCCGCGAAGATATCCGCACCCTCACCGGGCCGGAGAAGGCCGCCATCCTCATGCTGGCGCTCGGCGACGAGCATACGGCGCGTCTGTTCGCGCTGATGGACGACGAGGAGATCAAGGAGATCTCCCAGACCATGGCCAATCTCGGCACGGTCAGCTCGAATATCGTCGAGCGGCTGTTCGTCGAGTTCGCCGAGCAAATTTCCGCCACCGGCTCTCTGGTCGGCACCTATGAGAGCACCGAGCGGTTGCTCGCCAAGGTGCTGGGCCAGGACCGCGTCAATACCATCATGGAGGAGATCCGCGGCCCCGCCGGCCGCACCATGTGGGACAAGCTCGGCAACGTCAACGAGACGGTGCTCGCCAACTATCTCAAGAACGAGTATCCGCAAACCGTCGCGGTGGTGCTGTCCAAGATCAAGCCCGACCATGCCGGCCGCGTGCTGACGCAGCTCCCCGAGAGCTTCGCCATGGAAGTGATCATGCGCATGCTGCGCATGGAGGCGGTGCAGAAGGAGGTGCTCGACGACGTCGAGCGCACGTTGCGCAACGAGTTCTTCTCGAGCCTGGCGCGCACCAACCGGCGCGATTCGCACGAGCTCATCGCCGAAATCTTCAACAGCCTCGACCGCAACACCGAGACTCGATTCCTCACCGCGCTGGAGGAGCGCAACCGCGACAGCGCCGAGCGCATCAAGGCGCTCATGTTCACCTTCGAGGATCTCGGCAAGCTCGACGGCATGGCGATCCAGGGCATCCTGCGCAACGCCGAGAAGGAGAAGATCCCCCTGGCTCTCAAGGGCGCGTCCGAGGCGCTGCGCGACCTCTTCTTCTCGAACATGTCCGAGCGCGCCGGCAAGCTGCTGCGCGAGGAGATCGCTTCCATGGGCCCGGTCCGCCTCAAGGACGTCGAGGAGGCCCAGGCCTATCTCGTGGCGCTCGCCAAGGACCTCGCGGCGCGCGGCGAGATCGTCATCGTCGACGGCAGCGGCGAAGACGAGCTGGTGTACTGAGGGGGGACATGAGC
>JASHRZ010000211.1 GCA_030037055.1 Alphaproteobacteria bacterium | reverse complement strand
CCCGTCAGGATCTTGTGCGGATAGGCCTGGTGACCGACATCCCAGATCAGACGGTCGCGCGGCGTGTCGAACACATAGTGCAGCGCCACCGTCAGCTCCACCACCCCAAGGCCCGCCCCCAGGTGGCCACCCGTCACAGAAACCGCGTCCACCAGCTCGCGACGCAGCTCGTCCGCAAGCTGACCCAAAGCGCTCTCCGGCAACCGCCGAACATCCTCGGGCAATGCAACCCCGTCCAGCAGCGGGGTGTCGCTGCCGCATTGCAACGTCCCATCCTTCCCATCCCGGCGCTCTGCTGCGGGGGTCCTTGCCACGGCTTGATCCTCTTTTGCGGGCGACATCCCCCGCTTATTCGGGGAGAACTAAACACAGATGAATAGGATTGGCAAATTGCACCTCGAGGAACCCTCCTCTCAACCAGCGCCCGGCGCGGCAGGGCCGTTCCTTCGGGCGCGTCGACAAGAGCGATGGGCCGCCGCCCGTGGATCGTGTCCGCGACAGCCTCGCGGCGCGGCGAGGGACCCTAGCCGGTTGGCGTTTTCCGCGTATAATGCGGCCGTTATAAGGGATTAGCGGAAATGCGAGCCGCGTCCGACCCGAAGGAAAAGCGCATGCGGGTGGTCCTGGCCCAACCCAGGGGCTTCTGTGCCGGCGTCGAGCGGGCAATCGAGATCGTCGAACGGGCGATCGAGAAATACGGTCCGCCGATCTATGTCCGGCACGAGATCGTTCACAACCGCCACGTCGTGGAGCGGCTGCGCGCCAAAGGCGCGCATTTCGTCGACGAGCTCGACGAGATCCCGCCGGGCAGCGTCACCATCTTCAGCGCCCATGGCGTCTCGAGCGCGGTCGAGGACGCCGCCGCCAGGCGCGACCTGCCGGTGATCGATGCCACCTGCCCGCTCGTCTCCAAGGTGCACAGCGAGGGCCAGCGCTACGCCAATCAGGGGCGCGAGATCATCCTCATCGGCCATGCCGGCCATCCCGAGATCGAAGGCACGATGGGGCGTATCAACGGCAAGGTCCATCTCATCTCCCGCGCGGAGGAAGTGGCCGATCTCACCGTGAGCGACCCGGCCAAGCTCGCCTTCATCACCCAGACCACGCTTAGCGTCGACGACACCCGCGCCGTGATCGATGCCCTGCGCGAGCGCTTTCCCACCATCGTCGGCCCCGACATCAAGGACATCTGTTACGCGACGCAGAACCGCCAGCACGCCGCGCGCGAGCTGGCGCTCGATGTCGATGTCGTCCTGGTCGTCGGCGCCGCCAACAGCTCAAACTCCAACCGCCTGCGCGAGATCGCCGCCGAGCAGGGGGTGCCGGCCTATCTCATCGCCGATGCCGACGCGCTCGATCCGCGCTGGCTCGAAGACGTCGAGTCCGTCGGCATCACCGCCGGCGCCTCGGCGCCCGCCGAGCTCGTGCAGCAGCTCATCGACCGCCTGCGCGAACTCGCCGAAGTCGAGCTTTCGATGCTGCCGGGCATCACCGAGAACGTCCGCTTCCGCATGCCGCCCGAGCTTGCCAACACCCTCGCCTGATCCCGGATCAGGCGCGAACAGCGAGAGGACCGTCCGTTGGCCGTTCCATTGCACCAGAAGATCAGAGTCGGCGCTTACGTCGCCGCCCAGCGCCTCAAGGGCGTCGAGCGCTACCCGCTCGTGCTCATGCTGGAGCCGCTGTTCCGCTGCAACCTCGCCTGTGCCGGCTGCGGCAAGATCGACTATCCCGACGCCATCCTCAACCAGCGCCTGTCGGTCGAGGAATGCCTCCAGGCGGTGGATGAATGCGGCGCGCCGGTGGTGTCGATCGCCGGCGGCGAGCCGCTGCTCCACCACGAGATCGACGAGGTGGTCCGCGGCATCATCGCGCGCAAGAAGTTCGTCTATCTCTGCACGAACGCGCTGCTGATGCAGAAGAAGCTCGATGTCTTCCATCCCAATCCGTTCTTCACCTGGTCGGTGCATCTCGACGGCGACCGGGAGATGCATGACCATTCCGTTTGCGAAGACGGCGTCTACGAGCGCGCAGTGGCGGCGATCGCGCTGGCAAAATCCAGGGGCTTCCGCGTCAACATCAACTGCACGCTGTTCGACGGCGCCGAGCCCGAGCGCGTCGCGGCGTTCTTCGACCAGGTCATGGCGATCGGCGTCGACGGCATCACCGTATCGCCGGGCTACGCCTATGAGCGGGCCCCCGACCAGGAGCATTTCCTCAACCGGCGCAAGACCAAGGAGTTGTTCCGCGACGTCTTTCGCCGCGGCCGCGGCCACAAATGGTCGTTCAGCCAATCCTCGCTGTTCCTGGATTTTCTTGCCGGCAATCAGAGCTACCATTGCACGCCCTGGGGCAACCCGACGCGCAACTATTTCGGCTGGCAGCGTCCCTGCTACCTGCTCGGCGAAGGCTACGCCAAGACCTTCAAGGAGCTGATGGAGGAGACGGATTGGGACGCCTACGGCACCGGCAATTACGAGAAATGCGCCGACTGCATGGTGCACAGCGGCTATGAGGCGACGGCGGTGGCCGATGCGGCGAAGCACCCGCTGAAGGCGCTGGCCGTCGCGCTCAAGGGCGTCGCCACCGAGGGCGGCTGGGCACCGGAGATCCCGCTCGAGCGCCAGCGGCCGGCCGAGCACCTGTTCTCGCGCCACGTCGAACAAGCGATGGAGCGCATTAAAAATCAAACGCTGAGGAGGAAGGCGAGCTGACGCCAAGCGCGCTGGCAATCATCGGGCGCTTAACGAAGGTTACATCGGCCATGTCCCGCGCGCGGGCGCGATCCGGTCCGAGCGTCGTACCATCTCCCGTCGCACCATCACTCGCGACGATTTGGCTCAGTAGCCCGAGCCGCCCGCAGGCACCTTGTGGTCGTCGCTCGACGCGGTCGAGGAGGGGCCGGCGGCGCTGCCGCCGCCGGAATCCTGGCAGGCGCTCAGCAAAGCGATGATTGCCGATGAAGCGAGAAGAACGGCACGTTTCGCCGTCCGGGACCGCTGCGTCAGCTCCATGGCACCGCTCTCCCTAGAATTCGACGCCGGGTGTTGCCAATACCTGCGACGCTATGACTCACCACGAGTAGCCGCCGATGTGGATCAGCACGTCACTGCTCGACGTCGCCGGCGCCGTCGGGGACGCGCCGGCGCCGCTGCCGGAACTTTGGCAGGCGCTCAACAAGGCGATGATCGCGGTCGAAGCGAGAAGAGCTGCACGTTTCGCCGACGGGGACCGCCGGGTGGGCTCCATGACACCGCCCTCCCTTGCACCCCACGCTAGGTGTCGCAGCTCGAGTTTGTCAATCTCACGGAGGCCGGGATCACGAACTTCTGATCACCGGCGCCGCAGAACCATTGAGCACGCTTCGGCTAGCCATCCTTCACAAAGCGCAGAGGATTCGACCTACGTAATCTCGGTCTCCAGCCGATAGCCTTTCTCGGCAAGCAGGGACCGCAGCCGCTCGATCACGCCCTCGCGCAGGAAGTCGCTGAGATCGTCCAAGGCGGCGAATTCAGTCACCAGGGTGACCGCCGCCCCATCGGCGGTAACGGCCGTGTCGCGCGACAGGATTTTGCCGGCCTTGGCGTAGAGATGAGTGGCATGCTGCCAGTCGAGCGCGCCCAGCCATTGGCGCAGCTCGGCGAGGTCGAGCCGCACCGGCTCGAGGCGCGTGACCGTCGCGCGCAGCTTCGGCGTCGGACGCGCGTCACGCGCGGCCGCGAGCGATCGCGCCTGGAAGACGAGATGCACGCGCGGCGCCGATGACCGGTTCGTTGCGCGATGGGCGCGCTCGGTATTCGCCAGGAAGCATGATCCGTCCGCCGGCAAATGGTAGGAGCCGCCGTTCTCGAATTCGATAAGGCATTGGCGCGCCGTTGTTATGGGAATGTGGAGCCGACGGCTGCCGAGGCCGTCGCTGTGGAACGGCATGACATGGCCGGGGTGGAGCTCCAGCAGCCGTCCGCGGTCGAGCGCGACATGGGGTGACAGCGCTTCGAACACGGCAGCGAACTCCCCGGCGATGGCCGTCGGCTCGATCGCAGGGCGCGCGATCGCGAGCCGGAAGTTGAGCATGCCGTAGAGCGGATCATCCGTATCGCGGCAGGATTGCAGGCAGATGCCGCGATAGGTGGGATCGTTGTTCCTCGGCCGCAACGCAAACCGGCGGCGCACCCGCTCGAACGCGGTGACAAGATGGTCGATATCGAAGCGCGGCTCGGCCAGCTTCTGGATCTCGTAATCGCCGGAGGCGAGCATGTCGGCGAGACCATCAAGCGCGATCTCTTTGCTGCGGTCGTCGGAACCTGACCGTGCTATGGGCTTCATCCGACATTCCCCCGATGACCCATCAACCCGGCCCGTCTCGGGCCAGCGTACGCTCAGCGGGGCTGCCGACAAAGCCGGAATTCGACCTCAGCCGGGCTGCAGGGTCGCAGGGCCGGCCGCGGCAAAGTGACAACCATGTAAAAAAGCAGCCGGCGCGAGCGGTTAGACTTTCGGGCGGGGCCAGCCGCAGCTGCCAGGGCGAAAAAAGGGCGCAAGTGGGAAAAGCGCAACGCCGT
>JASHRZ010000210.1 GCA_030037055.1 Alphaproteobacteria bacterium | reverse complement strand
ATTGCCAAGATCCGCACCCGCGCCGTCGCCGTGCCGCTCGCGGCGACAACCGCCTTCGCGACCCGCTCGGTGAGCGAGCGGCATTACGCTCTTGTCGAGATCGAAGGCAATGACGGCGTCAAAGGCATCGGCTTCTGCTATGCCGGCCATGCCGGCGGCACGCTTGTCACCAAGGCGGTGCACGGCCTCTTGGCGCGCAAGCTCCTCGGGCAGGACGCCCATCGCGTCGAAGGGATGTGGGAGGACATGTACCAGGAGGCGCTGCTCGCCGGCCGGCTCGGCGTGGTGCTGCGCGCCATCAGCGCGCTCGATATCGCGCTCTGGGACCGGAACGCGCGGGCGGCGGGCCTGCCGCTCTACAAATATCTCGGCGCCGCGGTCACCGATCGCGTGCCGGCCTATGCCAGCGGCGGCTACTACCTCGAAGGCAAGACGCCGGAGATGCTGGGCGAGGAGGTGGCGGGTTATGTCCGCCAGGGCTTCGGCGCGGTCAAGATCAAGGTCGGGCGCGAGCGCGATCTCGGGCTCGAGCGCGCGCGGGTCGCCGCGGCGCGCGCGGCCATCGGCGCGGACGTGCTGCTGATGCTCGACGCGAACAACGCCTGGTCGGATCTGCCGACGGCGCTGCGCTTCATGCGCGCCTACGAGCCGTCCGATCCCTATTGGATCGAGGAGCCCTTCGGCCCCGACGACATCGACAATCATGCGCGGCTCGCGCGGCTGACGCCGGTGCCGGTGGCCACCGGCGAGATCGAGGGCGGACGCTGGCGTTTCAAGGAGCTGCTCGACAAAGGCGCGGCGATCATCCTGCAGACTGATGCCTGCGTCTGCGGCGGGATCAGCGAGTTCCGGCGCATCGCCGCCACGGCGGCGAGCTATGGCGTGACGCTCTGTCCGCACTGGTTCCACGACGTGCACGCCCATCTCGTGGCGGCGACGCCAAACGCACGCTATGTCGAGCTCTTCCCCGACGACAAGGTGCTCAACTTCCGCCGCCTCATAGCGCCGCAGCTCGCCTTCGCCAATGGCATGATCGAGCTGCCGGACAGGCCGGGCCTCGGCTGCGACTTCCTGCCCGAGGCGGTCGAGCGCAATGCGGTGGAGCCTTGGACATGAGCGAGGGCACCGTCGCCGACTGGCCGGCCGACAGCTATGCCGCGCTCAAATCGGCCGACATCCGCCAGGTCGCCTATGTTCCCGATGCCGGGCACGCCCGGCTGATCCAGCTCTGCGCCAGCGACCCCGCAATGCGCATAGTGCCGCTCACCAGCGAAGAGGAAGGCATCGGCCTTGCCGCCGGCGCCTGGCTCGGCGGCCAGCGCTCCGTGCTGCTGATGCAGTCGAGCGGCGTCGGTAATTGCATCAACGCGCTGGCGCTGATCGAGACCTGCCGCTTGCCGCTGCTGACGCTCGTCACCATGCGCGGCGAGTTCGGCGAGTTCAACCCGTGGCAGGTGCCGATGGGCCGCGCCACGCCCGAAGCGCTCGCGCTCGCCGATGTCCTCGTCCAGCGGGTGAGCGAGGCCGACGAAGTCGGCGCCGCCATCGCCGGCGCGGCGCGGCTCGCCTTCGCCAGCTACCGCGCCGTCGCCGTGCTGCTGTCGCAGCAGCTCATCGGCGCCAAGTCGTTTCAGAAATGAGCCTGTCATGAGCCGCGCCGACACGCTCGACCGCCGCGCGGTCGTCCGCTTGCTGCTCGCCGGGCGCGGCGATCTGCTGGTCGTCACCGGGCTCGGCGCGCCCAGCTGGGACGCCACCGCGGCCGGCGACAGCCCCCTCACCTTCCCGCTCTGGGGCGCCATGGGCAGCGCGGCGATGGTCGGCCTCGGCCTTGCGCTGGCCCAGCCCGGACGCGACGTGCTGGTGCTGACCGGCGACGGCGAGATGCTGATGGGGCTGGGCAGCCTCGCCACCATCGCCGTGCAACGCCCGGCGAACCTTGCTCTGGTCGTGCTCGACAATGAGCGCTATGGCGAGACCGGCATGCAGCAGACGCACACCGCGCTGGGCGTCGACCTCGCCGCCATCGCCGCCGGCTGCGGCTTCGGGCAAAGCCGGACGATCCGCGCGATGTCCGGCGTCGAGTGGCTGCGCGGGAAGCTCCGGGCGCGGCAAGGCCCGATCTTCGCCCAGGTGAAGATCGCCGCCGACTCGCCGCCGCTGGTGCTGCCGCCGCGGGACGGCGGGCTGCTCAAGACCCGCTTCCGCGCGGCACTGCTGGGGGCGGAGGCAGACCTGGCTTAGACCGGGGCGCGTCCTCGAAAGTTCTGCCGGGCAATCGGAGCTTCGACCGCTATCTGCCGAGAGCAGACCTCAGAGCATGTCCTTTGAGCCCCAATCAGCAGGCGAATTTGCATCCTGGACACAGTGTGCGTACCGCCGGCAGTTGCCGGTGCACGTCGAAAAAACAGGCTCGCGCGGCTGGCCGGCAAGCACCTCCAGCGCCTGCTCGACGACGAGCAACCCGACGCGGTCGAGCGTCTCCTCGGTGGCGCCACCCAAATGCGGGGCTAGCGATGAAGTTCGGCGGGCGCAACAGCGAATGATCGACGAGTGGCCGCTCCGTGACGAAGACGTCGCTCGCCGCCGCCGCCGGACGGCCGCGCGCGCCTCGGCAAGCGCCATCTCGTCGACGATGCCGGCGCGCACGGTGTTGATGAGGATGCTGCCCTCAGCATCAGCGCCAGCTCGCGCGCGCCAATGAGGCCGCGCATCCCGGCGGTGAGTGGCAGATGCAGGCTCCGCATGTCGCTCTGGGCGATGAGCGCGTCGACCGAGACAGCGGGCGCGGCGCCCGGGCGCGGATCGCCTCGCCCGAGAGGGCGGGATCGTAGGCCGCGAGCGGCGAACGCAAGGCGCGGGCGAAGAGATCGGCGCCGCGACGGCCGACCTCAGCGAAACCAGCAACGCCCAGGCGGCGGCGGGCGAGCTCATGCCCGGACGCCAGCGTGCCGGCGCGCAGCGCGGCGACGACTGGGCTGGTGCGGGTGACGATCGCCTCGGCGCCAGGCGACGACAGCGGGATCACGCCAGTCGACGACGTCCTTGCCGAGGCGCGCGAGCGCGCGCGGGCTGATCGGATCGAGCATGAAGACCGGCACGCAAAGGCCTCGCTCGGCAGCGGCGCGACAGGCGCTACTCTCCCCCGTCGCGGCCCATTGCTCAAGGTCCGCCGGCGA
>JASHRZ010000209.1 GCA_030037055.1 Alphaproteobacteria bacterium | reverse complement strand
CGGGCGCGGTCCAGACGAACGGCTTGGGGTTGGCGCTGTGCTGTTCGAGATAGGTCATGATGGCGCTCTGCAACTCGGCGACGCTCCTGAAGATGCCGCGGCGAATGCGTTTGTCGGTGATCTCGGCGAAGAAGCGCTCGACCATGTTAAGCCACGAGGATGAGGTCGGCGTGAAATGGAGGTGGAACCGCTTGTGCCTCCTGAGCCAGCGCTTGACCGCCGCAGTCTTGTGGTGCCGTAGTTGTCGACGATCAGGTGGAGGTCGAGATCGGCCGGCGTGTGCTGATCGATGCGTTTGAGAAAGCGGAGGAATTCCCGCGCGGTGGCGCGGCATGCAGGCTCTTCCGTCCAGCATGTTGAGGGCGGCAAAGAACGTGGTCGTGCCGTGCCGCTTATAGTCATGGGTCATGGTGCCGGCCCGGCCCGGCTTCATCGGCAGTCCCGACTGCGTGCGATCAAACGCCTGGATCTGGCTCTTCTCGTCGACCGAGAGCACCAGCGCCTTGGCCGGCGGGTTGAGATAGAGGCCAACGGTGTCTGCCTAACATAGATTCGAAATCGCGATCAACGGCGCACGAAAGAATCAACCGAGCGTCTCTTGGGATTCGAATGTTGCGCATCGGTCACGCCTTTTTGAGTTTTTCAGCAACCTGCTAGTAGACTGGGGCATGACCAATGCCCCCGCCCGCGGCCGATGCGCGCCGGCTGATGCGCACCGCCGACCGCGTCAGCCTGGCGACGGCGCAGCAAGGCTGGCCTTATGCCTCGCTGACGCTGGTGGGGCTGGCGCAGGATGGAAGCCCGCTGCTGCTGCTCTCCAGCCTTGCCGAGCACACCAATAACCTGCGGCGCGATCCCCGCGCCTCGCTGCTCTTCGACGGCACCGCCGGGCGCGGCCGACCCGCCGCTCCTGGCGCGCTTCCTGAGGCGCCACCCCTCGGCCGAGCGCTATGCCGGCGTTGCAGATATCTGCCTCTACCGGATGAAAGTGAACCGCGCCCATCTTGTCGCCGGCTTCGGTCGGATCGACTGGATCGAGGCGCAAGCACTGCTGTCGCCGCCGGCCCCGGCGCTCGACGCGGCGCAGGCGGACATCCTGGCGCATATGAACACCGACCACGCGGCCGCCATCGATCTCTATGATAAGCGCCTGCTGGGGCTTAGGGGCACGGCCTGGCGGCTCACCGGAGTCAATCCCGAAAGCGCCGATCTCCGCCGCGGCGGCAGCGTGGCAAGGCTTGACTTCCGCGCGCCGGTAAGCGATGCGGAAGCGGCACGGGCCGAGCTGGTCCGGCTCGCCAAAGCTGCGACAGGGTGAGTTAACGCCGCCCGAGGTCGCAGAAACGAAGCCGGGAGGACGGCCGTTTTCCACCGGACGGGCCGGCCGGCCTGAGACGGTGCCGCGGGACGCTGTTGTGCGGCGGCTCGGTTGATACAAGCCCTTGAAAGGGTGCAAAAAGGATCCAGGAGGTCAATGCCGTGCAAGACGCAGCGCATCGGGTAACGGGGATGGCGAGCAGCTTCGGGCTGGAGAAGCAGGGGTTGCGCAACCTCGAGGCGGCGCATTGGAACCTGCCGGTGGCGGTGCTTTACGAGCATGCGGTGCGCCGGCACGAAGGGCTGGTCGCCGATGGCGGCGCCTTCGTCGTGCGCACCGGCGCCTTCACCGGCCGCACGCCTCGGGATAAATACATCGTCGAGGAGCCCTCGAGCCAGGCCGACATCTGGTGGGGCGACATCAACAAGCCGGTTGGCGAGGAAAAGTTCGCAAGCATGCACTGGCGGCTCGCCGCCTATTTCCAAGGGCGCGAGCTCTTCGTCCAGGACCTCTATGGCGGCGCCGATCCCGACTACCGGCTCAAGCTGCGCATTGTCACCGACAGCGCCTGGCACAGCCTCTTCGTGCGCAACATGTTCATCCGGCCGCGCGGCGAGGCGCTGTCCGATTTCGAGCCCGACTTCACCATCCTGCACGCGCCACGGTTCTTCGCCCAGCACGAGCTCGACGGCACCCATTCCGACACCTTCATCTTCGTCAATTTCGGCCGGCGCCTGGTGCTGATTGGCGGCACGGAATATGCGGGCGAGATCAAAAAGTCGGTGTTCGGCTATTTGAACTTCCTGCTGCCGGCGCGCGACGTGCTGCCGATGCATTGCTCGGCCAATGTCGGCGCCAAGGGCGACAGCGCCGTTTTCTTCGGGCTTTCCGGCACCGGCAAGACGACGCTCTCGGCCGATGCTTCGCGCATGCTCGTCGGCGACGACGAGCATGGCTGGAGCCATAAGGGCCTCTTCAATTTCGAAGGCGGCTGCTATGCTAAGGTGATTAACCTCTCGGCCGACGCCGAGCCCGAGATCCACGCGACCGTGAATCGCTTTGGCACGGTGTTGGAGAATGTCGTGCTCGATCCCGGCACGCGCATCCCCGATCTCGCCGATGGCAGCCTCACCGAGAACACGCGCGCCTGCTACCCACTCGACTTCATCCCCAATGTCAGCGCCACCGGCGTGGCGCCGCATCCCGACAACGTCGTCATGCTGACCGCGGATGCCTTCGGCGTGCTGCCGCCGATCGCGCGGCTGACCGCGGACCAGGCGATGTATCATTTCCTCTCGGGCTACACCGCGCGCGTCGCCGGCACCGAGAAGGGCCTCGGCAACGCGCCGCAGGCGACCTTCTCCACCTGCTTCGGCGCACCCTTCATGCCGCGCCATCCCTCGGTCTACGCCAAGATGCTGGGCGAGCGCATCCGCGAGCACAAGGCGCAATGCTGGCTGGTCAATACCGGCTGGTCGGGCGGCGCCTATGGCGTCGGCAGCCGCATGAAGATCCAGCACACCCGCGCGCTGGTGCGCGCCGCGCTCGCCGGCGCCCTCAAGGAGGCGCCGGTCAAGCAGGAGCCCTATTTCGGCCTCTTCGTGCCGGAGCGCTGCAGCGGCGTGCCGGCCGAGGTGCTGGACGCGCGCGCCACCTGGTCGGACAAGGCCGCCTATGACGAGACCGCGCGCGAGCTCGCCCGGCGCTTCGAGGCGAATTTCAAGAAGTTCGAGCCCTATGTCGGCAGCGAGGTACGGGCCGCGGGCATTCACGCGGCGGCGTGAGAAGTCGTCAGTGATCAGTTGTCAGTGGTCAGTTTTCAGTGTCTCATCACTGATGACTGAGAACTGACAACTGACGACCATGATTGAGCATCGCTTCGTCGAGGCCAACGGAATCCGCCTCCATGTCGCCGAAGCGGGCACAGGCCTGGCGGTCGTGTTGTGCCATGGCTGGCCCGAGACCTGGTATTCCTGGCGCCATCAGATCCCGGCGCTCGCCGAAGCCGGCTTTCGCGTGCTGGCGCCGGACATGCGCGGCTATGGCAGAAGCGACCGGCCCGAGCCGATCGAGTCCTATACCCAGCTGCACATCGTCGGCGACATGGTGGGATTGCTCGATGCGCTCGAGATCAAGGACGCGGTGATCGTCGGCCATGATTGGGGCGCGCCCGCGGCCTGGCATTCGACGCTGATGCGGCCCGACCGTTTCCGCGCCGTGGCGGGGCTGAGCGTGCCCTACCGGCCGCGCGGCAAGATCAGCGCCATCGACGCGTTCAGGCGCGCCGGCATGGAAACCATCTACATGATGTACTTCCAGCCCCCGGGCGTCGCCGAGGCCGAGTTCGAGCGCGACGTGACGCGCGCGCTGCGCCGGATTTACTATTCCGCCTCGGGCAGCCTGCCGCAGGGCAAGGTGTGGCGCGCTTTTGTGCCGGAGGGCAAGGGCCTGCTCGACACCACCTTCGATACTGACATGCCACTGCCCTGGCTCAGCGCGGACGACCTCGCGGAATACGTCAAGGATTTCAGCGCCGGCGGCTTTCGCGGCGGCCTCAACTGGTACCGCAATTTGCAGCGCAATTGGGAGCTGATGGCGCCCTATGCCGGCGCGCCGATCCCGCAGCCCTCGCTCTTCATCGCCGGCGCGCGCGACGGGGTCATCCGCATGCCCGGCATGCGGGTGACGCGCGAGGAGCTGAAGCCGGTGCTGCCAGGGCTCAGGCGCAGCGTGCTCATCGAGGGCGCCGGCCATTGGGTGCAGCAGGAAGCGCCAAGCGACGTGAACGCGCTGCTGGTTGAGTTTCTCCAGGGACTGTAGGAGCGCGCGATGGCGGCCCATCTCAATCGGCAAGTGCGGTTGCGCGCGCGCCCCTCGGGGATTCCGCAGGCGGAGCATTTCGAAATCGTGACGACGCCGCTGCCCGAGCCCGAAGCAGGTCAGTTCGTGGTTCGGAACCGCTATCTCTCGGTCGATCCCGCCATGCGCGGCTGGGTCAGCGCCGTCGCCAATTATTCGCAGCCGATCGGCATCGGCGAGGTCATGCGCTCGCGCGATGTCGGCGAGATCATCGCCTCGCGCCATCCCGACTACCGCGTCGGCGAGCAGGTGGTGGGCTGGCTCGGCTGGCAGGAATACGCGCTCTCCGACGGCACCGGCATCATCCGCTGCGTCGAGGAGAAGGACATTCCGCTGTCTGCGGCGCTAGGCGTGCTGGGCATGAACGGCGTCACCGCCTATTTCGGCCTGCTCGAGATCGGCGAGCCCAAGCCGGGCGAGACTGTGGTCGTGTCAACCGCGGCAGGCGCGGTGGGCTCGGCGGTGGGGCAGATCGCCAAGCTCAGGGGCTGCCGCACGGTCGGCATTGCCGGCGGGCGCGAGAAAGTGCGGCTCTGCCGCGAGGAATTCGGCTATGACGCCGCCATCGACTACAAGGCAGGAGATCTGGGCGCGGCGCTGGCGCAGGCCTGCCCTTCCGGCGTCGACGTCTATTTCGACAACACTTCGGGCCCGATCAGCGACGCGGTGCTGCGCCGGATCAACAAGCGCGCGCGCATCGTCGTCTGCGGCACGGCATCGCTGTCGAGCTGGGAGCCCTGGCCCAGCGGCCCGCGCGTCGAACGGCATCTCCTGGTCAAGAGCGCGCGTATGGAAGGCTTCCTCGTCTTCGACTATGAGAGCCGCACGGAGGAGGCGGTGACACAGCTGGCACAGTGGGTGCGCGCCGGCAAGCTCCGCTATCGCGAGGACATATTGGAAGGGATCGAGGCGGCGCCGGACGCCATCGCCGGGCTCTATCGCGGCGAGAATCTCGGCAAGCGCCTGATCCGGCTCGCCTGATCCCGGCGGCCGCCGAGCGAGGACAGTCCGACGCGCCGGTGGACGGCAGCGGCGGTTGCTGCTAGCAACCACGGTTTGCGCGCAATTGCTGGCCGGTTCCCGCCCGTGTCCGATTTCATCCTCCGTCGCTCGCCGCTGCAGAAGCTCGCCTGGTTCGCGGCGCTGGGGCCGGGACTCATCGTCATGCTGGCGGACACCGATGCCGGCAGCATCATCACCGCGGCGCAGAGCGGCGCGCAATGGGGCTACCGGCTGCTGTTGCTGCAGCTGTTACTGGTGCCGATCCTCTATGTGGTGCAGGAGCTGACGGCGCGGCTCGGCCTCGTCACCGGCCGCGGCCATGGCGAGCTGATCGCGCAGCATTTCGGCCGCGCCTGGGCCTGGCTTTCGGTCTCGACGCTGGCGGTCGCCTGCGTCGGCGCGCTAATCACGGAGCTGTCGGGGCTGGCGGGGGTGGGTCTGCTGTTCGACGTGCCGGTCGGGATCACTGTCAGCCTCGCCACCGGCGCCATCATCCTCATGGCGCTCACCGGCACCTACCGTTCCGTCGAGGGCGTGGCGGTGTCGCTGGGCCTTTTCGAGCTTGCCTTCGTCGGCGTCGCCTGGGCGGCGGATCCGGAGCCGGCGCAGATGCTCGCGGGCCTCGCCCGGATGCCGCTCGGCGATCAGGCCTATCTCTATCTCGTCACCGCCAATATCGGCGCGGTGATCATGCCGTGGATGATCTTCTATCAACAGTCGGCGGTGGTGGAGAAGGGGCTGGGCCCAGCGCAGCTCAAGATCGCGCGCGCCGAGACGGCGGCGGGCGCGGTGCTGACGCAGGTGATCATGGCGGCGGTGCTGGTCGCCACCGCCGCGACCATCGGCCGCGCTCGGCCGGACGCGCCGCTCGACACGGTGCAGCAGATCTCCGATGCGCTAACGCCGTTCCTGGGGCCGCGGCTCGGCCGCCTCGTCTTCGCCGCCGGCATGAGCGGCGCGGCGCTGGTCGCGGCCATCGTTGTCTCGCTCACCGCCGCCTGGGGCGTCGGCGAGGTCGCGGGCTACAAACGCTCGCTCGCGCATCACCCGCTGGAGGCGCCGTGGTTCTACGGCATTTTCAGCTTCTGCCTGATCGCGGCGGCGGTGCTCGTCGCCTCGGGGGTCAATCTGGTGCAGCTCAGCATCGGCGTGCAGGTGCTGAACGCGCTGCTGCTGCCGATCGTACTGGGCTTCCTCTATCTGCTGGCGCTCAGGGCGCTGCCGCAGGCGTGGCGGATCAAAGGGGTCTATGCCTGGTTCGTCGGCGCGGTGATGGCGCTCACCGCCGGCTTCGGCATTGTCGCGGGGCTGGTCGGGCTGGCGGGGTAGAGCGCGGCGCTCAGTGCGCCTCTTCCCAGTTGGCGGCCATGCCGGTTTCGACGGTGAGCGGCACGGAAAGCTCGAGCGCGGGGGCACAGGCGTGCTCCATGACCTTCTTCACCAGCGCGGCAGTCGCTTGCGCCTCGCCTTCGGGCGCCTCGAAGACCAGCTCGTCATGGACCTGCAACAGCATGCGCGCGCCAAGCCCCGCCCCTTCCAGCGCCGGAGGGATGCGCGCCATGGCGCGCTTGATGATATCGGCAGCGGTGCCTTGCAGCGGCGCATTGATCGCTTCGCGCTCGGCATAGCCGCGCCGCGCCGGGTTGGTGTCCCTGATCCCGGGCAGATGGCAGCGCCGGCCGAACAGGGTTTCGACATAGCCCTTGTCGCGGCATAGTGCCTTGCAGCGCTCCATATAGGCGCGGATGCCGGGGAAGCGGGCGAAATAGGCCTTGATGAACTCGGCCGCCTCGGCCTGCGGCACCTGGATGCGCTGCGAGAGGCCGAAGGCGCTCATGCCGTAGAGAATGCCGAAATTGATCGCCTTGGCGCGCCGGCGGATCTCGCCGGTCATCTCGTCGATCGGCACGCCGAAGACCTCGCTGGCGGTGAGCGCGTGGATGTCGGCGCCGGCGCGGAAGGCCTCCTTGAGCGGGCCGACATCGGCGATATGCGCGGCGAGGCGCAGCTCGATCTGGCTGTAATCGGCGGAGAGCAGCACATGGCCGGGCTCGGCGACAAAGGCGCGGCGGATCTTGCGGCCCTCCTCGGTGCGGATCGGGATGTTCTGCAGATTGGGATCGGTCGAGGAGAGGCGCCCGGTGATCGCGCCTGCCAGCGAGAAGGAAGTGTGGACGCGGCCGGTCTTGGGATTGATTTCCTCGACCAGCGCGTCGGCATAGGTGCTTTTGAGCTTGGCGAGCTGGCGCCAGTCGAGCACCCGCGCCGGCAGATCGTGGGTCAGCGCCAGCTGCTCCAGCACCGCAGCGTCGGTGCCGTAGGCGCCGGTCTTACCCTTGCGGCCGCCGGCAAGGCCGAGCTCGTCGAACAGCACCTCGCCCAACTGCTTGGGCGAGCCAATGTTGAAGGGATGGCCGGCGAGCTTGAAGATCTGCTGCTCGAGCTCGACCAGACGCTGGGCGAAATCCTGCGACAGGCGATTGAGCTCGGCGCGGTCGACGCAGATGCCGGCGCGCTCCATATCGGCGACGACGCGCACCAGCGGGCGCTCGATGGTCTCGTAGAAGGCGAGCCGGCGCTCCGCCAAGAGGCGCGGCTTCAGCAGCCGGTGGAGGCGCAAGGTGATATCAGCATCCTCGGCGGCGTAGTCGCGCGCCTTGTCCAGCGGCACGGCGGCAAAGCCAATATGGCCCTTGCCGCTGCCGGCGACGTCCTTGTACTTGATGGTGTTGTGCCCGAAATGCCGCTCGGCCAGTTCGTCGAGCCCGTGGCCGTGCAGGCCGCCTTCGAGCACGAAGGAGATCAGCATGGTGTCGTCGACCGGCGCCACCGCGATGCCGTAGCCGGCGAGCACCTCGACGTCGTATTTGATGTTCTGGCCGATCTTAAGCACGCTCTCGTCTTCCAAGAGCGGCCTGAGGCGCTCGAACGCCACCTCCAGCGGGATCTGCTTCGGCGCCGGCGCGGCGACGGCGAGATCGAGCTCGCCCGCGCCGTTGGCGCGATGCGCGAGCGGAATGTAGCAGGCCTCCCCGGGCTCGAGCGCGAGCGAGATGCCGACGAGCTCGGCATGGGCGGGGTTGAGCGAGGTAGTCTCAGTATCGATGGCAACGACGCCCTTGGCGTCGGCGGCGGCGATCCAGGCGTCGAGATCGGCCAGATCCTGCACGAGCGCATAGCGCCGCTCGATCTGGGCGAGATCCGGCGGCGGCGGCAACGCCATAGGGGTCAGCGCCGCGCTCTCCGCAGGCGCGGGCGCGCTCTCCTCTGGTGAGCCGGCGCCCTCGGGTTTTCCGAGCCGGGTGTCCACCCGCGCCAGCAGATTCTTGAAGCCGTTCGCGCGCAGGAAGGCGCCGAGCTTGTCGCGGTCGGGCGGCCGCACCTCCAGCGCTTCGAGCGGCACGGTCAAAGGCGCGTTGGCGTCGAGCTGCACCAGGCGCTTCGACAGCCGCGCCTGCTCGGCGAAATCGATGAGCGACTGGCGGCGCTTGGGCTGCTTGATCTCACCGGCATGCGCCAGCAGATTTTCCAGATCGCCATAGGCCTTGATCAGTTCGGCGGCGGTCTTGACGCCGATGCCCGGCACGCCCGGCACGTTGTCGACGCTGTCGCCGCACAGCGCCTGGACGTCGACGACCTTGTCCGGGCCGACGCCGAATTTTTCGCGCACCTCGGCGGCGCCGATCGGCTTCTGCTTGATCGGGTCGAGCATGCCGATCTTGTCATCGACGAGCTGCATCAGGTCCTTGTCGGAGGAGACGATGGTCACCGTCGCGCCGGCCGCCACCGCGGCGCGGGCATAAGCGGCGATGAGGTCGTCGGCCTCGTAATCCGCCCGCTCGATGCGCGCGACGTTGAAGGCGTCGGTCGCTTCGCGCACCAGCTTGAACTGCGGCACGAGATCGGGCGGCGGCTCGGGGCGATGCGCCTTGTACTGGTCGTAGAGCTTGTTGCGGAAGCTCACGCGCGCGGTGTCGAAGACGACGGCGAGATGATCGGCGTCGGTCTCCTGCAGCAGCTTGAAGAGGATGTTGCAATAGCCGAGCACCGCGCCGATAGGCGTGCCGTCGGCGCGGGTCAAGGGCGGCAGCGCGTGATAGGCGCGGAAGATGTAGCCGGACCCGTCGACGAGATAGAGGTGCTTGAGCGCCATGCTCACGGTGCGGGCGCGCCCGGGGCGCGTGGCTGCGAGCCGGCCTCGGTCGCCTTGCCGCGCGCGACGAAAAGCCGCGAGCAATAGGGGCATTCGACCTTGCCGGCGCTGCCGAGATTGAGATAGACGCGGGGATGGCCGAGCGGCCCGCCGCCGCCGTTGCAGGCCGCCACGGCGCCGTCCACCTCAATGATTTCGAAAGGGCGCATGGTGTTCAATATCCGGTGATGTCGCAAGCGCCGGCTGGTTGACCCGCCCGACGCGCGGATGATACGGATTGCCGCGGGACAATCAATGACGACGCTCGCCGGGCCCAAGCCGATCGCCGATGCTGCGCCGCCCGCAGGCGAGCGCATGCCGGCTTATGCGGTGGAGCTGAACGGGCTCACCAAGACCTATCGCGCCGCAGGGCGGGCGCAGGTGACGACCGCGCTCGACGCCATCGATCTCGCGATCCCGCGCGGCTCGATCTTCGGGCTGCTCGGCCCCAACGGCGCCGGCAAGTCGACGCTAATCAACATCCTCGCCGGTCTGGTGGTGAAGAGCGCCGGCCGCGCCTCGGTCTGGGGCATCGACATCGACGCCGATCCGCGCCAGGCACGGGCGGCGATCGGCGTCGTGCCGCAGGAACTCAACATCGACGCCTTCTTCACGCCGCGCGAGATGATGGAGCTGCAGGCCGGCATGTACGGCGTGCCGCGCGCCGAGCGGCGTACCGCGGAGATATTGGGGCTGCTCGGCCTTGCCGACAAGGCGGACTCCTATGCGCGCACGCTTTCGGGCGGCATGCGGCGAAGGCTGATGGTGGCGAAGGCGATGGCGCATTCGCCGCCGGTGCTGGTGCTGGACGAGCCCACCGCCGGCGTCGATGTCGAGCTGCGCCGCCAGCTCTGGACGCTGGTGCAGGCGATGAACGCCGCCGGCACGACCATTCTGCTCACCACGCATTACCTCGACGAGGCCGAGGAGCTCTGCGACCGTATCGCCATCATCGACCGCGGAAGGCTGATCGCCTGCGATACCACCGCGGCGCTGGTGCAGAAGGTCGACGACAAGACGCTGACTATTGCGCTGGCCGAACCGGTGGCGAGCCTGCCGCCGGCGCTAAGCGCCCTCGGCTTTGCGCTGATCGCGCCGGACCGACTGCTCTTCCGCTACGGGCCGAGCCGCACCCGGCTCGACCCCTTGCTGGCGGCGATCCGCGAGGCGGGCCTAACCATCCGCGACCTCACCACCGAGGAGACCGACCTCGAAGAGGTTTTCTTGCGGTTGACGCGCCGGCAGGGCAAAGTGTCATGATGCGCTGCTTCGCCTTGACCCTCGCGCTGCTGCTCGCCGGTTGCGCCGGCCAGGGCACGGGCCATCTTGCCCTCCCGGCCGCGGGCGGCGAGGCGCCGCTCCCCGGGCCGCTGCTGGCCGAGCGGGTGCTGATCGCCGGCGACGGGGCGCGACTGCCGCTCCGGACCTGGCGGCCCAAAGGCGAGCCGCGCGCCATGATCCTGGCGCTGCACGGTTTCAACGACTATTCCAACGCCTTTGCCGCCCCGGCGGCTTTCTGGGCCGAGGACGGCATCATCACTTATGCCTATGACCAGCGGGGCTTCGGCGAGGCGCCGCTGCGCGGGTTATGGCCCGGCGCGAGGCTGCTGGCCGGGGACCTCGTCACAGCGAGCCAGCTGCTCAAGGCGCGCCATCCGCATATTCCGCTCTACTGCCTCGGCGAGAGCATGGGAGGCGCGGTGGTGGCGGCGGCGGCGAGCGGCGCCGCGGGCGCGCCGCGCCCGACTTGCGACGGCATCATCCTCGCGGCGCCGGCCGTGTGGGGCCGCGCGACGATGAACCTGTTCGAGCGCGCGGCGCTGTGGACCAGCGACACCTTCTTTCCCGACATGACGCTCACCGGGCGCGGCCTCGACATCATGCCGTCCGACAATATCGAGATGCTGCGCGGGCTCGCGCGCGACCCGCTGGTGATCAAGGAGACGCGGGTGGCGGCGATCAAGGGGCTGGTCGACCTCATGGACGCGGCGCTGGCCTCGGCGCCCGAGGTCAAGGTGCCGATGCTGCTGCTCTATGGCGACCGCGACGAGCTGGTACCGCGGGAGCCGATCGAGCGCTTCATCGCCAGCCTGCCCTTCCCCGAGTGGCGCGCGCGCCGCATCGCCTGGTACGAGGCGGGCTACCACATGCTGCTGCGCGATCTCAAGGCGCCGGTGGTGTGGCGCGACGTCGAGAGCTGGATCAACCACCGCGACGCGCCGCTGCCCTCGGGCGCGGACCGGCGGGCGAGCGCGGTGCTGTTCGCCGGCGGCACCGAGGAGCAGACGCCGGCGTTAGAGC
>JASHRZ010000208.1 GCA_030037055.1 Alphaproteobacteria bacterium | reverse complement strand
TACAACATCTACGCCTCCTCGGAATACCTGAAGCGCTTCGGCACGCCGCAGAAGCCCGAGGATCTCGACAAGCATCGCATCATCGTCTACGGCCAGGACGCGCGCCCGCCGGTGCTCAACATCAATTGGCTCTGGGAAGCGGGGGCGCGGGCGGGCTATGAGCGCCGGCCGATCTTCATGGTCAACAATGTCCACGGCATCCTGCGCGCGGTCGAGAGCGGGCTCGGCATCGCTGCATTGCCTGACTTCATGGCGCAGGAGACGATGGATCTCGTTCGCATCTTGCCCGAACTCGCCGGCCCCGAGGTGGAGGCCTATTTCGTCTATCCCGAAGAGCTCAGGACGTCGAAGCGCATCGCCGTGTTTCGCGATTTCCTGTTGCGCAAGGTCGCCGAGGCCCGCAACGCCTAAGAGGCCTGGCCGGCACGCGGCAGCAGCGCCAGACCCCCGCCAACGGCAGCGCCTGGCTGGCGCCCGGTCGGCCACGGCGATGCGTGAATCGCACCACCGCTCGCGCGCATCCGGCTTTTCCCCGCTTTCCACAACCTTCAATGCAGTTTTTGCAACCGTGCCAGCAAAAATTCCCGTTGGCATTTTCACTGGTGCGGTCGCATTTTGCGTCAGGAGAATTCGCTGCTTTGGCAGCGTGAGTGTTTCCGGGCCAATAGGCCCGGGAAGAGGATCTTCGGATCCTTACGTCTCCCAGACGTGAAGCCTCCCTGTTCATATTGGCCGGAGCCCATGGCTCCGGCCATTTTTTCGCCGCAGACGTCGATCGGCGCCGGTCCGTCGCGCCGGGAAGCCTAAATCCGGCATCCTGTCGAATGCGACAGAGATGCGCCCGTCCTCGCCGAGGGACGGCTCTCTCAAGGTGGCGCTGCCTATAGGCAGGCCAATCGCTTTTGGATCACCACGCAGTCCCGCCGGCGAACCAGCGGCAGGGATCGGCGTAACCACCGACCGCGACGGCTCGCCAACGCTGCGGCGATCCGCGCCGCGCCCGGCTTTACACGTCCGCGAGCGCGTGGGAAGCTGCCGGCATACGCGCCGCGAGCGCAGGCTGCGGGCGCCAGCCTCGCCAACACGTTGAGGGAGAAGCCGATGGCGCAAGATGCCCATTCGCCCAGCTTCCGTCGACGCAGCTTTCTCACGGGCGCGAGCCTCGCCGGCGCCGCCGCGCTGAGCGCGGTCGCCGCGCGCGCCCAGCCCGCGGCACCGCGCCGCGTCGAAGCCCCGCCGCCACCGAATCCGGCGGCGGAGACGGCGCCGCCATCGCAGGACCCGGTGACGCAGACCAGCAGCGGCGGCGATTTCATGGTCGATGTGCTCAAATCGCTCGCTTTCGAGTACATCGCCCTCAACCCCGCCTCGAGCTTCCGCGGCCTACAGGAAGCGATCATCAATTACGGCGGCAACAGCCGCCCCGAGCTCATCACCTCTACCCATGAAGAGATCGCCGCATCGATGGCGCAGGGCTATGCCAAGATCGAGGGCAAGCCCATGGGCGTGCTGGCGCATGGCACGGTCGGGCTGCAGCACGCGGCAATGGCGCTTTACAACGCCTTCTGCGACAAGGTGCCGGTCTATGTCATGATCGGCAACATCCTCGCCGCCGAGAAGCGCGCGCCGCTGGTGGAATGGGCCCATTCGGCGCAAGATCCTGCCGCCATCGTCCGCGACTTCCTCAAATGGGACGATCAGCCGCAATCGCTGCAACACTTCGCCGAATCGGCGGTGCGCGCCTACAAGCTGGCGATGACGCCGCCCAGAGGGCCGGTCCTGCTGTCGCTCGATGCCGAGCTTCAGGAGAACCCGATCGAGGACCGCGAGCAGCTGCGCATTCCCAAGCTTCCTCGGACGAGCCTGCCGCAGGGCGACGCCACTGCGGTCGCCGAGGCGGCGCGCCTGCTCGTTAAGGCCGAGAACCCGGTGCTCATCGCCGATCGCCTGGCGCGCAGCCAGGCCGGCATGGATCGCCTGGTCGAGCTCGCGGAGCTGCTGCAATGCGCGGTGATCGATCAGGGCGGGCGGGCCAATTTTCCTTGGCGCCATCCGCTCAACCACAGCGGCCGGGCGCGCAGCGTCGTGGCGCAGGCCGATCTCGTCCTCGGCCTCGAGCTCAACGATTACTGGGGCGCGCTCCATGCTTATAGCGACCGCATCGTGCGCCACGCGGTGCCGCTGGCGCGCGCCGAGGTGAAGACGGTGAGCCTGGGCACGCACGACCTCTTCACCAAGGCCAACTATCAGGAGTTCGAGCGCTTCGCCGATGTCGACCTCGCCATCGCCGGCGACGGCGAGGAGACGCTGCCGATTCTCATCGAGGCGGTGAAGCAGCAGATCGATGCCGGCCGCCGCGCCGCCTTTGAGGCGCGCGGCGAGAAGCTCGCCGCCGCGCAAGCCGGCATGATCGAGGAGCTGCGCCGCGATGCTGCCATCGGCTGGGAGGCAAGTCCGATCACCCTGGGCCGGCTTTGCGCCGAGCTCTGGGAGCAGCTGCGCCAGGAAGACTGGTCGCTGGTCGGCAACGGAATCGGCGTGTTCTGGCCGCAGCGCCTCTGGGCCGCGGAGAAGTGCTACCGCTACGCCGGCAATTCCGGCGGCTTCGGCATCGGCTACAATGCGCCCGGCGCGCTCGGCGCGGCTCTCGCCAATCGCAAGCACGGGCGCCTCAGTGTCGCCATCCAGGGTGACGGCGATCTCATGTTCGCCCCGGGGACGCTATGGACCGCCGCGCATCACCGCATCCCGATCCTTTACGTCATGCACAACAACCGCGCCTATCACCAGGAATACATGTACGTGCAGAACATGGCGGCCCGCCGCATGCGCGGGGTCACCAACGCCCATATCGGCACCACGCTCAGCGACCCCAACATCGACTTCGCGACGGTGGCGAAAGGCTTCGGCGTCTACAGCGAGGGGCCGATCAGCGATCCCAAGGAGGTCGGTCCGGCGCTGCAGCGCGCGATCGCGGTGGTAAAGCACGGCGAGCCGGCGCTCCTCGATACCATCGTCGAACCGCGCTGAGGCGGGCGATGCGCATCATCGCGCGGCTTGCTGCTGGGGCGCTCCTCGCCGCGCTGCTCGGCCTTATCGCACCGGCCCGGAGCCAGGATCAGGCGCCAGCCGGCGACGCCGGAAAAGGCAAGCGCCTTTACCTCGCCGATGGCTGCTTCGCATGCCATGGCCGCGTCGGCCAGGGCGGGCAGTATTACGGCGCCACCCCGGTGCTGGCGCACAGCGAGCTACCATTTGACGCCTTCGACCAGCAGCTGCGCGAGCCCACCAACAACATGCCGGCCTATGCCGAAGGGGTGCTGTCGGAGCAGGAAGCGGCCGACATCTACGCCTATCTGCAGACCCTTTCCGGACGAGGCGAGGCCAAGGATCTTCCGGCGATCCTGACGCATTGACGTGGCTTCGCGTGATCGAAGCGCTCAGTCGCCTGCGTCCGGCAACGGCGTGGCGCCGCGGCAGCGCCAGCTGCGCTGAACCGGTTCAGCGTCCGCCATAGCCCTCATCCGCGAGGTTGAGCAGCGGGAAGGCGCTGTGCACATGCGGTGCCGTCACCGGCGCGGCAGGATGGAGATAGGACCGGTCGAGGGCGCCGAGTCGGGCGGCGCCGAGCAGGCCGAGGGAGGTGGCGACCTCCGTCTCCAGCAACTCGAGCACGCGCGAGACCCCCGCCTCGCCTGCGGCAGCGAGCCCATAGCAATAGAGCCGCCCGACGGCGACCGCCTGCGCGCCCAGCGCCACCGCCTTCAACACGTCGGTGCCGCGACTGAACCCACCATCGATGATGATTTCGGCGCGGCCGCCGACCGCCTGCACCACTTCGGGCAGGATGTCGAGCGTACCGCGGCCGTGGTCGAGCTGGCGGCCGCCGTGGTTGGAGACATAGACCGCGGCCACGCCCTCGGCGCAGGCGAGCTCGGCATCCTCGGCGGTGGCGATGCCTTTCAGGATCAGCGGCAGGTCGTGCTTGTCCTTGTAGCGCCTCACATGGTCCCAGTTGAGGCCGGCCTGGAAGAACTGGCCGGTGACGCGTTGGCGCCAGGGCTTGGCGAAGCGCTTGGCGATGTCGCGCTCGCGCCGGCTGTAGACCGCGGTGTCGACGGTGAAGCAGAAGGCATCATAGCCGGCATCGCGCGCGCGCCGGACGAAATCGTCGGTCCAGGCATCATCGCCGCGGACATAGAGCTGGAAGATCTTGGGCCCGTCGGTCGCTTGCGCCGTTGCCTCCAGCCCCGGCTGGGACACCGAGCTCACCATGATCGGAACGCCGAATGCGGCCGCTGCCTTGCCCGCCGTCGCGGCACCGCCAGGCTCGAAGGATTCGAGCGAGCCGACCGGAGCCAGCAGCACCGGCAGGCGCAGCTTGCGGCCAAGCAGCGCGCCGCTGCAGTCGATGGTCGAGACATCGCGCAGGACGCGCGGACGGAAGGCCAGCAAATCGAGCGCCTGGCGGTTGCGCTTCACCGTGGTCTCGCTGTCGGCGCCGCCGATGAGGTAATCCCAGATATTGGCCGAAAGCCTGATTTTCGCTGCTTTGACCAATTCGTGCAGCGTCAGGAACTCGCCGCTGGTCTCGCTCGGCGCCGCTCGACCGCTCATCGCCTGGTTCCTTCCCGCCGGTTTCGGTCCTGATCCCTTGGCGCCATTAAAGAATGAGGCCGCCATCGACGACAATGGTCTGGCCGACGACATAGGCGGCAAGCGGCGAAGCAAGGAACAGCGCGACCCCGGCCATGTCCGCCGGCGTGCCGAGCCGGCCGAGCGGGATGCGCTCCAACGCCGCCGCCAGTCGCCGTGGATCCTCGGTCGTGACCTTGGTGAGCTTGGTATCAACGAG
>JASHRZ010000207.1 GCA_030037055.1 Alphaproteobacteria bacterium | reverse complement strand
ACCCCTTGCTCGCCATGCAGCACGAGCTTCCAGTCGATGCCGGTCTCGGGGTTCCTCGACCATTGCCCCGGCAGCGCCAGCACCACCGCCATGGTCGGCAGGGCCTTCAGTCCTTCCTCATAGACGAAGCGGAGCTGGTCGCGGTCCATCGGGTCGGCGCCGAAGCCCAGCCCCAGCGCATAGAGCATGGTGTCCTTGGTGCGGTAGCTGTGCTCGACCTCCGGGAAGGGCCAGTTCTTGAGCCGCTGATAATTGATCGCCATCGCGGCCTCCTAGACCGGGTCCCAGGTGAAGAGGTCGCCCGAGCGGTCGAGCGGATAGAACGAGGCCCTGAGCGCCGGGATCGCGTGCTCGGCGATCGCCTGCGGCGTCCAGCCCTCGCCGCGATGGATCGAGCGGACGGGTCGCGGCTGGCTCATCAGGAAGATTTCGTTGCGGCGCACGGCAAAGATCTGGCCGGTGACGTCCTTGGAGAGGTCGCTGGCGAGATAGACGGTAAGCGGCGCGATCTTCTCCGCCGTCGCCGTCTTGATGCGCTCGACCCGCGCCTTCTCCTCGGGGGTCTCGGTGGGGATGGTGCCGATGAGCCGGCTCCAGGCGAAGGGCGAGATGCAGTTCGAGCGCACGTGATAGCGCGCCATGTCGAGGGCGATCGATTTGGAAAGGCCGACGATTCCCATCTTGGCGGCGGCGTAATTGGCCTGGCCGAAATTGCCGATGAGCCCCGAGGTCGAGGTGAAATGGATGTAGGAGCCGCTCTCCTGCTCGCGGAAATGCGCCGCCGCGGCGCGCGCGACGTAGAAGCTGCCCATCAGATGGACCTTGAGCACGAGGTCCCAATCGACGGTCGACATGCGATGGAAGATGCGGTCGCGCAGGATGCCGGCATTATTGACGACGGCGTCGACGCGGCCGAAGGCGTCGAGCGCGGTGGCGATGATGCGCTCGGCCCCCGCCGGCTCGGCGACGCTGTCGCCATTCGCCACCGCGGTGCCGCCCGCCTTGCGGATCTCGTCGACGACGCCCTGCGCCGGACCGGTATCGGGATTGCCCTCGCCGTCGGCGCCGCCGCCCAAATCGTTGACGACGACCCGACCGCCCTCGCGTCCCGCGAGCAGCGCGATGTCGCGGCCGATGCCGCGGCCCGCTCCGGTGATGATGATGACCTTGCCGTCGAGGCATCCGCCGCCCGCCATCGTGCCCGTCCTCCGCCTCTTCTTGGCGCGGCCATGCGGCCGCTTGGCGCTTCACCCTAGGCCAGCTTCGTCGGCAATTGCAACGGCACCGTCGACCGCCTGATCCATGACCCCTTGCGGTGGCAAACGGAGAAATCGGCTCGCCGATCCCGCCTCGACACGGTAAGGTCGCTCCTCGGCGAGGAGGCGCGCGATGGGTCCGCTCAAGGGGTTGAAGATCGTCGAGATGGCCGGGATCGGGCCGGCGCCGATGTGCGCCATGCTGCTCGCCGATCTCGGCGCCACCGTGCTGCGCGTCGACCGGCAGCAGCCGAGCGGGCTCGGCCTTCCCGTCCAGACGCGCTTTTCGGTGATGAACCGTAGCCGGCACGCGATCGCCGTCGATCTCAAGAAGCCGCAAGGCGTGGAGCTGGTGCTGCGGCTGGCCGGCGCGGCCGACGCGCTGATCGAAGGCTTCCGCCCCGGAGTGATGGAGCGGCTCGGCCTCGGCCCCGAGCCTTGCCTCGAGCGCAATCCGCGCCTCGTCTATGGCCGCATGACCGGTTGGGGCCAGAACGGGCCCTTGGCGCACGCGGCGGGACACGACCTCAACTACATCGCGCTCGCCGGCGTGGCGCATTCGATCGGCCGGGCCGGCGCGCCGCCGACGCCGCCCCTGAATCTGGTCGGCGATTTCGGCGGCGGCGCGCTCTATCTCGCGCTCGGCGTCACCTGCGGCATCATCGAGGCGCAGCGCTCGGGCAAGGGCCAGGTGGTGGACGCCGCGATGGTCGACGGCGCCGCCTCGCTGGCGAGCGCGTTCTTCGGCATGCGCGCCGCCGGTCTTGTGAGCCTGACCCGCGGCGACAACGTGCTCGACAGCGCCGCCTTCTTCTACGACGTCTATGAATGCAAGGACGGCAAATACGTCTCCCTCGCCTGCATCGAGGACAAGTTCCTTGCCGAATTCCTGCAACGCATGGAGATCGATCCCCGGGAGATGCCGGCGAAGATGGACAAGAAGCGCTGGCCCGAGGCGAAGGCGAAGCTGGCGCAGCGCTTCAAGACGCGGACGCGCGAGGAATGGTGCCGGCTGCTCGAAGGCAGCGACGCCTGCTTCGCGCCGGTGCTGAGTCTCGACGAGGCGCCCGGCCATCCGCACAACCGCGCGCGCGGCACCTTCATCGAAGTCGACGGCGTCGTTCAGCCGGCGCCGGCGCCGCGCTTCAGCCGCACGCCTTCCGGCACGCCGACGCCGCCCGAGACGCCGGGCGAGCGCGGCAACGCCTCGCTGGCGCAGTGGGGCTTGACCACCGACGAGATCGAGGCCGCGAAGCGCTGCGGCGCGCTCGCCTGACGCGGCGGCAGACCCTCCTCATGGCCAATGTCAGCCTCGCCCAAGCCGCCGTCATCACCGACAAGGCGCTGGAGCATGCGCGCAGCCTCAAGCTCAAGCCGCTCACGGTGGCCGTGCTCGATGCCGGCGGTCACCTCGTCGCGCTGAAGCGCGAGGACAATTCCAGCCTGCTGCGGCCTCAGATCGCCCAGGGCAAGGCCTGGGGCGTGCTCGGCATGGGCTTCGGCGGCCGCGAATTCGCCCGCCGCGCCGCGGCTGCGCCGGCTTTCATCGCTGCCATCGGCATGGCCTCGGAAGGTCGCCTCATCCCGGTGCCGGGCGGCGTGCTGATCCGCGCCGGCGACGGCAGCATCATCGGCTCGGTCGGCATCAGCGGCGATGCTTCCGAGCAGGACGAGGCCTGCGCCGTCCACGGCATCAAGGCGGCCGGGCTGGTGCCGGATACCGGCGATCCCGGCTGAGGCTGCTATTTCACGTCGAACAGCTTGCCGTCGTGGAAGATGCAGCTGCCGGCGATGCGCCTGCCCTCGCCCGAGGCGAGATCGAGGCGGATGACGGTGCGGTCCGCCTGGTGCTCGATGTCCTGAGCGGTGATGAAGGCCTCGCCATGGGCGGCGCCGAACAGCCGTTCTTCGAGCTCGCCGCGGCACCGCCTGATCATCTCCTCCTCGCTCTTCGCCGGCTCGGCGGCGCGGACGCCGCCGGCGAGGACCATCACGAGCGCCAGGATCGGTTGGAGGGTCGTGCGCATGGCCGGATTTGACTGCGGGCGTGTTCCGGCCAAGAGTAGGCGCCGTCGGCAGGAAAGCCAACCGCCATGGTCTCGACCCGTCTCGCCCTGATTTTGCTCTGCCTCGCCTGCGCCTCCCCCGCCTTCGCCAAGGAACCGCCGAAGCCGCTGCCGGACTGGCCTTGCGACGCGCCCCTTGCCGGGCCGCTCGAGCCGGCCATGCTGTGGCCCGGCGCTGCGCCACCCGATGGCGACTGGCGCGAGGACGCGGCGGCGCGCGCGCTGGTCGATTTCCTCACCGCCAGCGAGAACTCGCCGGCCATGGGCGAGCGCGAGATCGCCGATTACGCCGAGAAGAACGGACCGGTCCCGCGGCAAACGGCGCTGCGCGTCGTGGCCGGCATGGTCGAGCGCGGCAACGTCCTGCGGCAGATCCTGCTCAAAGGCATCAAGGACCAGATCATCCGCTCGCATGTGCTGGCCGAAGTGGTGGCCGAGAACACCGCGGGGATCGATGCCGCGGAGCGGCAAAGCACAGAGGACGGCATGCGCCAGGCGGTGGCGCTGAGGGAGGCGCGGCGGCAGAATCTGAACGGGCTCGACGACGCCGACGACACGGCCGAGCGTCTTTGCAGCCGCCTCGTCTACGACGAAAGCAAGCTGCGCCGGCTCGCCGCCGCACTCAAGCAGCACACGCAATAGCGGGCCGCGACCAATCCGCCCGCGCAACGATCGTGCTGGACGCTGGCGGAGGCGCAGTATAGCCTGCATCCCCAAGCGGCAGGGACCTGCCTCAAAGTGCTGCCCGCTTTGCCAAAACCGTTCTCGCCGGAGCAGTGATCGGGGTTATCGGGAGGACGAAGTCAGCGGCGAAAACCGTTAAATGGGGGAGTGAAACATGGGCGTGAGGAATCAAGACCGTTGGTGGCCGATGGTCGGCGCGGCGCTGGCTCTCATCGGACTGTCGGGGACAGGCCAGGCGGCCACCTGGGAGGAACTCGAGAAGGCCGGCGGTCAGGCGACCAACTGGCTCAATTACGGCGGCGATCTCGGCGAGATGCGGTATTGGCCGGGCACCGGCATCAATGCCGGCAATGTCGGCCGGCTGCGGGTGAAATGGATCTTCCAGACCGGCGTGGTCGGCTCGTTCGAGAACACGCCCATCGTCGAGAACGCCGTCATGTATGTGACGACGCCCTATGACCATGTCTTCGCCGTCGATGCCAAGAACGGCAAGGAGCTCTGGCACTACCAGTACAAGCTCGGCAAGAACATCTTCTGCTGCGGCCCCAACAACCGCGGCGTCGTGGTCGTCGGTAACAAGGTGCTGTTCGGAACGCTGGATGCGCATCTTGTCGCCCTCGACAAGAAGACCGGCGACAAGGTATGGGACACCGAGGTGGCGGATTCGGAGGTGGGGTACTCGCTCACTTCGGCGCCAACGGTCTACAAGAACATGGCGATCATCGGCATCGCCGGCGGCGAGTACGGCATCCGCGGCTTCATCAGCGCTTACAACATCGATGACGGCAAGCTGGTCTGGCGCTGGCACACGATCCCCAGTCCCGACGACGTCAATCCCGACGGCACCAAGGGCTGGGAAGGCACCTTCGGCACCAAGGCCGACGGCATCAACGACCTGCATCGCGACATTGCCGCCGAGAAGGCGGCGGTCGCCAAGAACAAGGACAGCTGGATGCATGGCGGCGCCGGCAATTGGACGACGAACGCGATCGATGCCCGCCGCGGCCTGGTCTTCGCCTCGATCGGCAATCCCTCGCCCGACCTCGACGGCTTGGACCGGCCGGGCGACAACCGCTGGAGCGACAGCGTCGTCGCCGTCGACGCCGATACCGGCAAGGTCAAATGGGCCTACCAGGTGATCCCGCACGACGTCTGGGACCTCGACGAGGTCTCGCCGCCGCTTCTCGGCCAGGTCAAAGGAGCCGACGGCAAAATGGTCGACGCGGTCATCCAAGCCGGCAAGACCGGCTGGGTCTACATCCTCGACCGCGAGACCGGCAAGTTGATCCGCCGCTCGGATACGATGGTTCCGCAAGAGAACCTGTTCGCGCTGCCGACCGAGCAGGGCACGCGCATGCTGCCCGGCGCCAATGGCGGGGTCGAATGGTCGCCTTGCGCCTTCAACCCGGAAACGCGGCTCGACTACTGCGTCAATTTGCATCAGCCGATGAACTACATCGTCAAGCACGAGACCTGGGACGATTACCGCAAGCGCTACGCCCAGGCGCCGAACATGTGGCTGGGCGGTGCCTTCGTCGCCATCGCCAACGAGAAGCAGTACGGAAACATCTCGGCGGTCAACGTCGATACCGGCAAAATCGACTGGCAGGTCAAGACCGACCAGCCGATGATCGGCGGCGCGCTCACCACCAAGGGCGGGCTGGTCTTTGCCGGCCAGGGCAACGGCACCTTCGCCGCCTATGACGCCAAGAGCGGCAAGGTGCTGTGGTCATTCCAGGCGGGCGCCGGCGTCAATGCCGCGCCGATGGCCTTCGAGATCGGCGGCAAGCCCTATATCGCCGTCGCCGCCGGCGGCAACTTCCAGCTCAACTACAAATACGGCACGTCGGTCATCGTCTTCGGCCTCGACTGATCCCCCGCGGGCGGCGCCGGAGCCCTCCGGCGCCGCCGTTCCTTCCTCTCCTTCAGGTGCGCTTCCCGATGCCCGGCCGTCTTGCCGCCGCCTTGGCGGTCCTCGTCGTTTTCCTGCCGCTTGCCGCGCCGGCGGGCGCGCAGGCGCATCTGACGCCGAGCTGGATGACAATCAACGCGGCGGAAAAGCGCGTCTTCCTCGACATCATCGCCGGCTTCAACGCCAATAACGGCGCGCTCAACTTCAACGGCTATTTCACCGGCGACATGACCGTGGCGGTGCCCATCGGCTGGACAGTGGATATTCACTTCAAGAACAACGACGCCATGCTGCCGCACAGCCTGCTGGTGACCAAGCCCTATGCCAAGGACCACTTTCCCCAACAGGCCGGCGTCAACGACGTCGCCATTCCCCGCGCCTACACCGAGAACCCCGACCAGGGCATTCCGTCGCCCAAGACCGACACGGTGACCTTCCTCGCGCGCGTTCCCGGCCCCTACTATTTCCTATGCGGCGCGCCCGGCCACGGCCAAGGCGGCA
>JASHRZ010000206.1 GCA_030037055.1 Alphaproteobacteria bacterium | reverse complement strand
TGCGGGCGCTGAGATCGATCGAAAAACGGCGGCAGAGGGCGTCGAGGCTCGCCGGCGCGCCGGGATAGCGCTTTCGCGCCAGCAGCAGCGTGTCCTCGATCTTGCCAGCGAGCGCCGGCCGGCCGAGGCGTCTCAGCTCGGCATTCAGGAAACGCAGATCGAACTCGGCATTATGGATGACCAGCCGGTCGTCGCCGATGAAGGCGAGGAACTCCTCGACGATGACGGCAAAGGGCGGATGCTGCGCCAGCATCTCCGCGGTAAGTCCATGCACCTCGACCGCCTCAGCCGCGACGTCGCGCTCGGGATTGACGTAGCGGTGGAAGATGCGGCCGGTCGGCACGTGGTTGAACAGCTCGACGCAGGCCAGCTCGACGATGCGGTGGCCGTCATCGGGGTCGAGCCCGGTGGTCTCGGTGTCGAGCACGATCTCGCGCACGGCGCCGAGTCTGCCTTAGCGGAAGGCGTTGAGGCAAGGCCCGGCGGATTGCAATTCGCGCAGGATGCGCTTCAAGCGGCGGAAGGTGACGGCGCGACCGAGGCCGCTGGGCAGAACGTAATCGGCGCGCTTGCGCTTCTCGGCATCGGCCATCTGCTGGGCCAGGATGGCGCCGAAGCGCGCTTCGCTCATGCCGGGGCGCGCCAGCACACGCGCGCGCTGCAAGAAAGCAGGGGCGGAGACGACGATGATCTTGTCGCAGCGCCGCCCGCCGCCGGTCTCGAAGAGCAGCGGGATGTCGAGCACGACCAGCCTCAGCCGGCGGGCGCGGGCGCGGGCGAGAAAGCGCTGCTGGCTCCAGCGCACCAGCGGGTGGAGGATGCGCTCCAGCCGGCGCAGCGCTGCTGGATCGCCGAAGACGCGGGCGCCGAGCGCGGCGCGGTCGATGCCGCCGTCGCCGCGCGCCACGCCCGGAAACGCCGCCATTACCGGCGCCACCGCGGCACCCTTCGGCGCCAGCAGGCGATGCACCACGCCGTCGCTGTCATGGACGGCGACGCCGAGGCGGCGCAGCATGGCGGCGGCGGTGCTCTTGCCCATGCCAACCGACCCGGTAAGGCCGAGGACGATCATCGCGCCGCCAGGCTGGCGATGACACGTGCGCGCAGCGCCGGACTGACCTCGGGCCGCAGGCCGAACCAGGCGGCAAAGCCCGGCTGCGCCTGGTAGAGCAGCATGCCGAGCCCGTCCACCGTCGGGTTGCCGCGCGCCTCGGCCTTCGCAAGCAGCGCGGTGCGCAGCGGCACATAGACGATGTCCGTCACCACCGCGTTCGCCGGCAAGGCATCGAGCGCGAGATCGAGCGGCGGCTCGCCCGCCATGCCAAGGCTAGTGGTGTTCACCAGCAACGCCGCGCCGGCGAGCGCGTCGGCGCGATGCTGCCAGAGGACGATCTCGATGCGCCCGCCGAGCGCCGCCGCCAGCGCCTCCGCGCGCGCGGGGTGCCGGTTGACCAGGCGGATCTCAGGCGCGCCGTGATCGAGAAGCGCCGCCACTACGGCGCGCCCGCCGCCGCCGGCGCCAAGCACCACGGCTGGGCCGGAAGCGGCCTTCCAGCCAGGCAAGGCGGCGGCGAGATTGGCGTGAAAGCCGAAAGCGTCAGTGTTGCTGCCTTCGAGCGCGCCATCGGCGGCGGCGACCACGGTGTTGACGGCGCCGACGCGTCGCGCCGTCGCATCGAGGCGATCGAGAAACGCGAGCGCCCGCTCCTTATGCGGCAGGGTGAGGTTGCAGCCGGCGAAGCCGCGCCCGGGGAGTGCGCGCAGTTCGCGCTCGAGAGCCTCGGGCGGCACCGGTAGGAGCACATACTCGCCCTCGATTCCGTATTGCTCGAGCCAGAAGCGGTGCAGCACCGGCGACCGCGACTGCCTCACCGGCCAGCCCATGACGCCGGCGCGTTTCATGCGGCAAGCGCGCCCAGCCCGCGCAGGCAATCGAGCAGCGGCAGCAGCGGCAATCCCAGAATCGCGAAGTAGTCGCCCTCGATGCAGGCGAAAAGCTGCACTCCCATGGCCTCGAGCTGATAAGCGCCAACCGAGCTCAACGCATCGGCGCCGGCGGCAGCGAGATACGCGTCAAGGAACGCGTCGGAGAAGTCGCGCATGACCAGCGCCGGCCGCTCGATCCGCCGCCACAGCAGCGTGTCGTCGCGTCGCAGCGCGACCGCGGTAACGAGCTCGTGCCGCCGGCCGCGCAGGCTTTGCAACTGACGGCGCGCATCGGCGAGGTCGGCGGGCTTGTCGAGCCAGGCCTCGCCACAGACCAAAAGCTGGTCGGCGCCGATAACGAGAGCGCCCGGATGGCGCGGGGCGACGCGCGCCGCCTTGGCCTCGGCCAGCGCCATGGCGCAGCCTGCGGCATCGCGTCCGTCACGACGGAACGCAGTCTTGATCTCTGCCTCTTCAAGGGTCGCGGGATCGCAGGCGACGGCGAGGCCGGCGCGTTCCAGCAGCAGGGCGCGGATGCGGCTGGCCGAAGCAAGAACGAGGGGGCTCACTTATCTCTTTCCTGCCGGCGGGCAATCAGTTTGAGGATCGCGGCAGCGGTCTCCTCGATCGAGCGCCGGCTCACATCGATCACTGGCCAGTGATGCTCCGCGAAGACGCGGCGCGCCGCCGCTACCTCTTGGTGTACGGCTTCGGTGTCAATGTAGAGAGTGGGCTCCTCATGATGCAGCATGCTCAAGCGGTTGCGCCGCAGCTGGATAAGGCGATCGGGATCATTGGTGAGACCGACAATCAGTGGTTTGGTGACGGTGAAGAGCTCGGGCGGCAGCGGCATGTTCGGTATCACCGGCACATTCGCGGCCTTGATACCGCGATTGGCAAGGTAGATGCAGGTTGGCGTCTTCGAGGTGCGGGAGACACCGACGAGGATGACATCGGCCTCGTTGAGCGCCCAGAGAGACTGGCCGTCGTCATGGTTGAGGGCGAAGGTCATGGCATCGATGCGCTGGAAATACTCGGTATCGAGTAGATGCTGCTGGCCCGGCAGGCCGCGGCTCTGACGGCCGAGATAGGTGGCAAGCGCGCCGATGACCGGATCGAGGACAGGGATCGCCGGTACTTGCAGCTTGCGGCAGCCATCGACCAGCGGTATGCGCAGGGTTTCGTTGACGAGGGTATAGAGCACCACGCCGGGATGAGCCGCGACGCCAGCGACCACCCGCTCTACTTGGCTTTTGGTGCGCACCATCGACCAGATATGCTCGATCGCCTCGGCGCCTTCGAACTGCACGAGGCACGCGCGCGCTACTGAATGCACGGTATCGCCCGTGGCATCGGAGACGAGGTGGAGATGAAAGCGCGTCACCGGTTTATCCTCGTCATGATGTGGAAAAAACCCGGCAAACTTCCGACATCTCCTCCGCTCGCCCGCCGCCGCCGATTTAAGCCCCGCTCTGCCTCTCCGCCGCGGCGATACGATCCGCCTCTGGATACTTTCATGGCACTATTTGCGAGTCCGGGACAACCCGCCATACCGGCTCGGTCATCCCCACTTCGCACTTCTTTCCTCTGCATACGCGACTCGTTGCCAAAGCCCCGTTACGCCTATGTATCCCTGTCTTATACACCGTCCAAAGCCCAGTTTCAGGCCGGACCAGACAACTACTGGATAATAAAGCGGAAAGAGTTAATCCCCGTTTTCCCGGCTCCAACTTCCTACCGCTACCTTTAGATTCCTAAGAAGAAGAGCTAAGAAAAGCCATGACAGGAAGAACCAACAGCGTAGCGGAAATGCCGCAAGGCTTCTTGAACGCATCGCCGCAGAAGCCGGTCAAGTCGCTGCTGCGGGCACTGGCCGGCGAGGTTCTGGCGCTGCCGCCGGTCTGGCTGATGCGGCAGGCGGGGCGGTATTTGCCGGAATACCGTGCGTTGCGCCAGCGGGCGCCAAGCTTCCTCGATTTCTGTTTTTCACCGGAACTGGCCGCCGAAGCGACGATGCAGCCGGTGCGGCGCTTCGGGATGGATGCGGCGATTCTGTTCGCCGATATCTTGGTGGTAGCGCATGGGCTCGGCCAAAGGGTGGACTTCCGCGAGGGCAAGGGACCGGTACTGATGCCAATCCGCTCGGCCGAGGCCGCATGCGAGCTGTCGCTCCACGATTTTGCCGCGCGGGTCGCGCCGGTGCATGAGACGGTCGCCCGTGTCGCTGCTATGCTGCCAGTACAGACGACACTGATCGGTTTTGCCGGCGCGCCCTGGACAGTGGCCTGCTACATGGTGGAGGGCGGCACCAGCCGCGACTTCGCCGCGGTCAAACGCTGGGCTTTCGGCGATGCCGAGGGATTCGGTGTGCTGATCGACCGGTTGGTTGAGGCGACGATCCTCTATCTCAGCGGTCAGGTCACCGCCGGCGCCGAAGCGCTGCAACTCTTCGACAGCTGGGCCGGCGTCCTACCGGAGGCGGCATTCCGTCGCTGGGTGATCGCGCCGACGCGGCGCATCGTGGCGGCGCTCAAAGAGACGCATCCGCGCCTGCCGCTGATCGGCTTTCCCCGTGGCGCCGGGCTGATGTACCGTGCCTATTTCAGCGAGAGCGGCGTCGATGCGCTTGGCCTTGACAGCACCGTCCCGGTAGAGATCGCACACAGGACGCTGCAGTCGATCGGACCTGTGCAAGGCAATCTTGACCCGCTGCTCCTGGCAGCGGGCGGCGCGGCGATGATGGAGAACGTGACGGCGATCCGCCGCGCGCTGGGCGAGGGTCCGTTCGTGTTCAATCTTGGTCATGGCGTCGTACCGGAGACGCCGGTCGAACACGTGGCAGCGCTGGTGGCATCGTTGCGCCAGCCGGTGACCGCGCCATGAGCCGCACCGCGGTGGTGCTGTTCAATCTCGGCGGTCCCGACCGGCTGGAGGCGGTTGAGCCTTTCCTCGTCAATCTTTTCAACGACCGCGCCATCATTGCGCTGCCGCAGCCGCTACGCTGGCTGCTTGCCCGGGTGATCGCACGCCGACGCGCGCCGGTGGCACAGACGATCTATCGGCGCCTCGGCGGCGGATCGCCGCTTTTGGCCAATACCGAGGCGCAGGCCGAGGCGCTCGAGGCAGCGCTGGGCGAGGGGTTTCGCGTCTTCATCGCCATGCGCTACTGGCCGCCGCTGAGCGAGGACGCGGCAGCGGCGGTCGCAGCGTGGCGGCCCGATGAGGTCGTGCTGCTGCCGCTCTACCCGCAGGCATCGACGACGACGACGGCCTCCTCGCTCGCCGCCTGGCGGCGTGCCGCGGCAAAAGCCGGGCTTGCCGCCCCGGCGCGCACGCTCTGCTGTTATCCCGAAGCGGAAGGATTCATCGCTGCGCTGGCACAGGCGACGCGCGCGGCGCTCGAGCGCTGGCCCAAGGGCGAGAAGGTGCGCGTGCTGCTCTCGGCGCATGGCCTGCCGCGGCGGATCGTCGCCGCCGGCGATCCCTATCCCTGGCAGGTGGAGCGCACCGCGGCGGCGTTGCGGCAGGCGCTGGCCTGGCCCGGGCTCGATAGCGTCGTGTGCTATCAAAGCCGCGTCGGCCCGCTCGTCTGGACCGGCCCCGCCACCGACGAGGAAATCCGCCGCGCCGGGCGCGAGGGGGTAGGGCTCATCGTCGTGCCGGTGGCCTTCGTCTCGGAGCATTCCGAAACGCTGGTGGAACTCGACATGGACTACCGTCATGTGGCGGAGCAGGCGGGCGTCCCGCGCTATCTCAGGGTGGCGACGGTCGGTACCGCCGCCCTCTTCATCGGCGCGCTGGCGGCGCTGGCGCGGAACGCCCGGCGCGGGCCCTGCCCGGCCAGCGGCGCGCGGCTCTGCCCGCCGACGCTCGATGGCTGTCTCTGCGCCGGCGCAAGCGGAGCAGCCGCATGAGCTTCCTCGACGCCGCCTATCCCTGGATCAAGGTGCTGCACATCCTCAGCATCGTTGCCTGGATGGCGGGGCTGTTCTATTTGCCGCGGCTCTTCGTCTACCATGCCCAGGCACGGTCGGGCTCGGAGAGCTCGGAGACCTTCAAGGTGATGGAGCGCCGGCTGCTGCGCGGCATCATGAACCCGGCGATGGCGGCGAGCTATGTTTCGGGGCTGTTGCTGGCGGTTGCGCCAGGCGCGGTCGATTGGAGCGCCGGTTGGTTCCACGCCAAGCTCGCCGCGGCGGTGGCGCTCGGCGTCTTCCATTTCCGGCTGGGGCTCTGGCGGCGCGATTTTGCCGCCGACCGGGACCATCCCTCCGCGTGCTTCTTCCGCTTCATCAACGAGGTGCCGACCCTGCTACTGATCGCCATCGTGATCCTGGTGGTGGTGAAGCCGTTCTGACGCATGCGCCGGAGGCGCTTGTCGCTGGCGCCGCCGGCGCCCCGGACTTGATCCGCGGCGCGAAAGCCGCATAGGGCGGAGCAGAGCGCTCCGGGGGGCTTGAACCCCAATGCGGCGAATGCCATTTGACTCGCATGCCGCTTTTCGCTAAGGGTGGCAGCGCCCGATCGCGGCGTTTTCCGTTTCCCAAGCGATGATCCGGAGCACAGGCACGTTCGGTCGCGCGCAAGCACCGCCCGTCCCTTCCGCCACAAGTCCCGCGTCTCCTGCGGGCTCCTCTCCCCTCCCGACTTTCAGCCCTCAGGCGACCATACCCCGATGAACCTCCAGGAACTCAAGCGCAAAACCCCGGCGGAGCTGTTGAACTTCGCCGAAGAGCTGCAGATCGAGAACGCTTCCACGCTGCGCAAGCAGGATATGATGTTCGCCATCCTCAAGACGCTTGCTGACAACGACCAGGCGATCTATGGCGACGGCGTGCTCGAGGTGCTGCAGGATGGATTCGGCTTCCTGCGCTCGCCGGAAGCCAACTACCTGCCGGGCCCCGACGACATTTATGTCAGCCCGAGCCAGGTGCGCCGCTTCGGCCTCAGGACCGGCGATACGGTGGAAGGCCAGATCCGCTCGCCCAAGGAGGGCGAGCGCTATTTCGCGCTGCTCAAGGTCAACCAGATCAATTTCGACGAGCCGGACAAGCTGCGCCACCGCATCAATTTCGACAATCTGACGCCGCTCTATCCGGAGTCGAAGATCAACCTCGAGCTCGGGGACCCCACCAAGAAGGACCTCACCACCCGCGTCATCGACCTAATCACGCCGCTCGGCAAGGGCCAGCGCGCGCTGATCGTCTCGCCGCCGCGCACCGGCAAGACGGTGATGCTGCAGAACATCGCGCATGCGGTGGCCGCCAACCATCCCGAGGTCTACCTGTTGGTGCTGCTGATCGACGAGCGGCCGGAAGAGGTCACCGACATGGCGCGCACGGTGAAGGGCGAGGTGGTGAGCTCGACCTTCGACGAGCCGGCGGTGCGCCACGTGCAGGTGGCCGAGATGGTGATCGAGAAGGCCAAGCGCCTCGTCGAGCACAAGCGCGACGTGGTGATCCTGCTGGATTCGATTACGCGCTTGGCGCGCGCTTACAACACGGTGGTGCCGTCCTCGGGCAAGGTGCTGACCGGCGGCGTCGACGCCAACGCGCTGCAGCGGCCGAAGCGCTTCTTCGGCGCGGCGCGCAACATCGAGGAAGGCGGCTCGCTCACCATCATCGCCACCGCCCTCATCGACACCGGCTCGCGCATGGACGAGGTGATCTTCGAAGAGTTCAAGGGCACCGGCAACTCAGAGATCGTGCTCGACCGCAAGGTGGCGGACAAGCGCGTCTTCCCCGCGGTCGACATCACGAAGTCGGGCACGCGCAAGGAGGAGCTGCTGGTCGACAAGGCGGTGCTCTCGAAGATGTGGGTGCTGCGCCGCGTGTTGATGCCGATGGGCCCGATGGACGGGCTCGAATTCCTCATCAGCAAGCTCAAAGAGAGCAAGAACAACGCCGACTTCTTCGAGGCGATGAATACCTAGGGGACGCGCTTCGCGCCTTCGTCAGCGGCGGCGGTTGCTCTCGCAACCGAGAATAGCGCGGAGCGGAGTGGACTCTCGCATTCCGCTGCAATCCGGTCCGCGCGTCCTTCGAGACGCGATGCTTCCCACCCTCACCGGGATGAGGAGGTATAGAGAATGGCATCGATCGATGATGCCCGATCCCATTACTCCTCCTCCTGAGGGCGGCGCGTAGCGCCGGGTCTCGAAGGACGCGCGGATGGGTGCAGCTCCGGCGGCTAATCAGCACGGTAGGGCTCCGGCGGTTGCTTGCGCAGCCGCTGACGCCGCTACACCGTAAACACTGTCGAGCCCGTGGTCTTGCGCGACTGCAGATCGCGATGCGCCTGCGCCGCTTCTTTCAGCAGATAGGTCTGGTTGACCTCGATCTTGATCGCGCCGGAGAGCACGGCGTCGAAGAGATCCTTGGCCATCGCCAGCATGTCGGCGCGCTTGGCGGCGTAGGTGTTGAGCGTCGGACGGGTGAAGAACAGCGAACCCTTGGCGGCGAAAATGCCGAGATCGACGGGACCGACCGGTCCTGAGGCCTGGCCAAAGCTTACCATGATGCCGAGCGGGCGGATGCAGTCGAGCGACTTCATGAAGGTGTCCTTGCCGACGGCGTCATAGACGACCGGCACCTTCTCGCCCTTGGTCAGCTCCTTGACGCGCTCGACGAAATCCTCGCGCGTGTAGACGATCGGATAATCGCAGCCATGCGCCTTGGCGAGCTTGGCCTTCTCGTCGCTGCCGACGGTGCCGATGACGGTGGCGCCCAGCGACTTTGCCCATTGGCAGGCGATGAGCCCGACGCCGCCGGCGGCGGCATGAAAGAGGATCGTGTCGCCTTTCTTCACCTTGTAGATCTGTCGGATGAGGTATTGCGTGGTGAGGCCCTTCAGCATCATCGCCGCGGCTTGCCGGTCGCCGATGCCTTGCGGCAGCGCGACAAGGCGGTCGGCGGGGATCAGGCGCGATTCGGCATAGGCGCCGAGCGGACTGCTGCCATAGGCGACGCGGTCGCCGGGCTTGAAATCGACGACGCCGGGGCCGACCTCCTCGACGACGCCCGCGGCTTCGGCGCCGAGCCCGCTCGGCAGGGGCGTGGGGTAGAGGCCGCTGCGGATGTAGGTGTCGACATAGTTGAGGCCGACGGCGGTGTGCTGCAGCCGCACCTCGCCGGGGCCGGGCTTGCCGACCTGCACCTCTTCCCAGCGCAAGACTTCGGGGCCGCCGGGCGTGTGGAAACGGATGGCGTGGGGCATGAGGTTTCCTCCTCTCAGCCGAGATGTTTCTTGAAGAACTCGGCGGTGCGTCGATTGGCGAGATCGGCCGCGGCCTTGTCGTAATGCTCGCCGCCGATCCGCGCAAAGGCATGGTCCTGTTGCGCGTAGTCGTGGATCGTGACCAGGGGATTGCCCTTGAGCCCTTCTCTGATCTTGGCCTGGGCCTCTGGCGGGCAGAATTGATCCTTGACGGCGACGTGCAGCAGCAGCGGCTTCTTGATGTTTTTTGCCTCGCCGAGCGCGCCCTCGATGCCGACGCCGTAATAGCCGACATTGGCGTCGCTGTCGCTGCGGGTCGCCATGAGATAGGCGAGCTTGCCGCCAAGGCAGTAGCCGACCGAGCCGGCCTTGCCGTTGCAGGCGGGATGCTTGCGCAGGCTCGCCAGCGTCGATTTGAGATCGTCGACACCCTTCTCCACATTGAAGCCTTGATAGAGGCTGAAGGCCTTGTCCCATTCCGCCTTCGTCTGGTCGGTGATGTCGATCCCAGGCTCCTGGCGCCAAAACAGGTCGGGACAGAGCACGGTATAGCCCTGAGCGGCGAAGCCGCCGGCGAGGTCGCGCATCACCTTGTTGACGCCAAAGATCTCCTGGATGAGAAGGATTCCCGGGCCTTTGCCGCTTTTGGGCGTGGCGAGATAGGCCTTGAAGTTGCCGCCATCGGCGGCGCGTATCGTCACCTCGGTCATAATTCCTCCGATTTGTCTTGTGCCAACGCGATGGGGCGGAAGCGAGCAGCTTAGCCGCGGCTGCGGGCATTGTCACGCCGGCGGCGCGCGGCTTGCGGGAAAGCGGGGCGTTGTCCTATGCGTGCGGCTCGGGATGGGGGCGGCCGGTGATGACAGCGAGAGGCGAGGAGACCGACGGGCTGTCGCCGCCGCGCCGCCGCTGGGCGGTCCTCACCGTGGCGCTCGCCATCGCCATGTCGGTAGTCGACGGCGTCATCGCCAATATCGCGCTGCCGACCATCGCGCGCGAGCTGCAAGCGAGCCCAGCCGGCTCGATCTGGGTGGTGAACGCCTATCAGCTCGCGGTGACCATCCTGTTGCTGCCGCTGGCCTCGCTGGGCGAGATCTGGGGCTTCCGCCGTATCTATGTCGCAGGGCT
>JASHRZ010000205.1 GCA_030037055.1 Alphaproteobacteria bacterium | reverse complement strand
CGGCTTTTCACTGGGGCTGGTGCCGAAGCTCGACCGCGAGGAGCCGGAGGTGCTGAAAATCTACGAGCGCCTGCTGCGCGAGACCGGCAAGCGCGGCATAAGGGCCGGCATCCATTGCGGCACGGCGGAGTATGCGGTGCGCATGCTCAAGCTGGGCTTTCGTCTGGTCACCATTGCCAATGACAGCGGCCTCCTGGCCAAAGCGGCCCGCCAATCGGTCGCCGACGTCTGGAAAGGCGCCGAGGAGCTGCGGTAGCCTACTGTCCTGGACAGATCATGCACGTCCTCTTCAAATCGTCATAGCCTTGTCACGGGCATCCCGTATTTCCTCACCTCGTCGCCGCCGGGTCGGCCGGCTCGGCCATGACGCCGCAGAAACCGAGTGTCCGAGTCAGCGCGTGAGCGCCGCATTGCATTGACGGAACAAAGACGTTCGGCTGCCGCTTTCGAGGTCTTGACGTAGATCATGGTCCGCGCGCCCCTTGGCGTGTCACCAATGGCATTCGATCCGAAGAGCGGGCCCGAAACATGCCGATTCCGGGGCGAGGCAGTTTGCCGCATGACCTGTCGCGTCGCTCGTTTCTGCGCGGTTCCGCGCTCGCCACGGCTGGGACGGCAATGGTCGAGGCTGCGTCGGTCCTCGTCGGACAGGGGGAGGCGGCGGAAAGCGGCGGCCCGGCGGTCGTGGGGCCCGATCCGGTTCAAATCACCCTCACCGTCAATGGCGTGGCTCGGACGATCGAGGTCGAGCCGCGGATGACGCTCGCCGAGGCGTTGCGCGGTCTGCTTGGGCTCACCGGCACCAAGATCTCCTGCGGTCGCGGCGCCTGTTCGGCCTGCACGGTCTGGCTCGACGGCGCAACCGTCTGTTCCTGCATGATGCTAGCGATCGATGTCGGAACGCGCAGCGTCACGACCATCGAGGGTCTGGCGACCGGCGGCCGGCTACACCCGGTGCAAGCCGCCTTCATCGAGCATGATGCGCTCCAATGCGCCTTCTGCACGCCCGGCATCGTGATGAGCTGCGCGGCGCTTCTGGAGCGCACGCCCGATCCCACCGCCGAAGACGTGCAAAGAGCGATTGCCGGCCATCTCTGTCGCTGCGGCACCTATCCCCATGTCGTCGCCGCGACGCTGGCGGCGGCCAAAGCGCGAAAGGCCTGACCATGGCCGCCGACAAGACAACGCGCAGCGAGACATTCCCTTCGGGAATCGCCAGTGTTGGTCTCGGCGAGGTGGAGCGGGAGGTGCCGCTCGACGACCCGCCGCCGCTTCCGCCCAACGCTGGGCTTGCGGTGATCGGCAAGTCGGTGCCGCGGCAGAACGGGCGGGCCAAGGTCACCGGCGCGACCCGCTTCACCGTGGACGTCACTCTCCCGGGCATGCTGCACGGCCGGATCCTGCGCTCGAGCCTCCCGCATGCGCGCGTCCGGGCCTTAGACCTTTCCGCGGTCGCCCGGCACCCCGGAATCCGTGCCGTCCTGCCTGTGGCGCGGCCGGAGGATCCCGTTGCCGCGTTGGTGCGCTATATCGGCGCGCCGGTGGCGGCCGTCGCCGCCGTCTCCCAATCCGCGGCCGAAGAGGCGATGCGGCTCATCCACGTCGATTACGAGAGGCTGCCCTTCGTCGCCGATATGGACAAGGCGCGCGAGCCGGCGGCGCCTTTGGTCCATGACGCCGCTTCCGCGCCCCAAGGCTCCGCCTCGGGTTTCCCCGCGCCGCGCGGCCTGCCGCTCAACGGCAATGTGCGTGGACCCGCCAGCGACAGCAGAGGCGATGCGGCGAAAGGCTTTGCGGAAGCCGATATCGTCGTCGAGGGCGAGTACCGCACCCAGGTGCAGATGCATTGCTGCTCCGAGCCGCATGCAATCGTCGCCGATTGGCGGGCGGACGGGGTGACCGTCTATATGTCGACGCAGTTCACCGCCGGAGTCCGCCACGAGCTGGCGGAGACCTTCGGCCTGAAGCTGAGCCGCGTGCGCGTGATCGTCGACGGCATGGGCGGCGGCTTCGGCTCCAAATCGACGCTCGGCGCTTATGGCCGCATCGCGGTCGCGCTCTCGCGCCAGGCCCAGGCGCCGGTGCGCCTCGTCCTCGATCGCGAGGAAGAGCAGATGGATTCGGGCAACCGCCCGGGGACCTGGCAGCGTCTGCGCATCGGCGCGCGGCGCGACGGATCGCTGACCGCGATCTCGCTGCTGAGCTACGGCACCGCCGGTGTGGCGCTGGGCGCGGGTGTCGGCAATATGGCGCAGGCGCTCTACGCCTGTCCCAATTTCACCGGCGCGCAGCACGACGTTTTCATCAATGCGGGGCCGGGCTGCGCGATGCGCGCGCCCGGCAACGTGCCGGGCGCCTGGGGGCTGGAGCAGGCGATCGACGAGCTGGCCGAGCGGCTTGCCATCGACCCGCTCGTGCTGCGCGACCGGATCGATCCCAGCGCGGTGCGCCGCGAGGAGCGGCGCATTGGTGCCGAGCGGATCGGCTGGCAGAAGCGCCATGCGCCCGGCGCCGATCCCGGCCCGGTGAAGCGCGGCCTCGGCGTGGCACAATCGCTCTGGGCCGCCAATGTGCAGACCAACTCGGCCTGCGAGGTGCGCGTAATGCGCGACGGCTCGGTGGAGGTGCTCTCCAGCGTGCAGGACATCGGCACTGGCATCGGCACGGTGATGGCCCAAACCGTCGCCGAGGTTCTCGGCCTTCGTCCCGAGGACATCGCTTTGCGCATTGGCGATACCGAGTATCCCGCCGGTTCGCCCTCCTATGGCAGCCGGACGACCGCCTCCATCACCCCGGCGGCCCGCGTCGCCGCCTGGCGCGTCCTTCAATCGCTTCTTCGCGAGGCGGCGCTCGCTTTGAACGCCGCTCCGGGCGACCTAATCGCCCGCGACGGGCGCATCCTGGTTCGCGACGAGCCGGGCCGCAGCATGGGCTTTGGCGAAGCCGCCGCGCGGCTGCGCACGGATCGCATCAGCGCGGTGGCCGCGCGCGGCGACGACTACGGCGGATTCCGCCGACGGATGGAGGATGCCGCGCTCGCGCAGCAGGATCTCGGCGGCGTGCAGTTCGCCGAGGCGGCGGTCGATACCGAGACCGGGATCGTGCGGGTGGAGCGCGTGGTGGCGGTGCAGGATTGCGGCCGTCCGATGAACCCGCTGCAGATCGAGAGCCAGGTGCATGGCGGCGTCGTGATGGGCCTCTCCTACGCCTTGTTCGAGGAGCGCATCCTCGACCAGCACACCGGCCGCATGGTGAACCCGAACCTGGAACAGTACAAGCTGGCGGGTGCCGGCGAGACGCCGGCGATCGAGGTCGTGCTCCTGGAGAACTATCAAGGGCAGAGCGCGACCGATGCCTATGGCATGGCCGAGCCGGCCACCATTTCCACCGCCCCGGCGATTGCCAATGCCGTTTACAATGCGATCGGCGTGCGCTTGCGCAGCCTGCCCATGACGCCGGCGGCGATCCTCGCCGCGCTCGGCAAGATTCCCGCGAGGAGCTGACGTCCATGAACCGCTTCGCCTGGGCACATGCGCGAGGGATTGCGGAAGCGGCGGCGGCCGCATCGACCACCGTCGCCGACGCAATGGCGGCACCGCCCGGTGCCGGCGGCGACGAGATGTCGATTGTGAAGGCCGGCGGCATCGATCTCATCGACCTTCTCAAGGAAAATCTTTTGGTCCCGGCGAAGCTGGTAAGCCTGAAGGACATCCCCGGGCTCGACGGCGTCGTCGAAGAACAGGGTGGCGGATTGCGCATCGGAGCCATGACAACCCTCGCCACGCTCGCCGATCACTCCGTGCTGCGGCGGCGCTGCCCCGTTCTTGCCGATGCATTGCGCGGCTCCGCGAGCGCGCAAATCCGCAATGTCGCGACGCTGGGCGGCAATCTTCTGCAGCGGCCGCGCTGCTGGTACTTCCGGGCGGCGGACTATCGCTGCCTGAGAAAGGGCGGCGGCCATTGCTTCGCGCTTTCGGGCGAGAACCAATATCACGCGATCTTCGATAACGGGCAATGCGCGATCGTCCACCCCTCGACGGCCGCCACCGTGCTGGTGGCACTGGGCGCCGCCGTCGAACTGGCAAACGCCGAAGGCGCCCAGCGCCAGGTCCTGCTCGAGGATTTCTTCGTGCCGCCGCACAGGGACGTTCAGCGCGAGAACGATCTGAAGCCGCATGAGATCCTGACCGCGATCCTTCTGCCGCAGCTGCCGGAAGGCCTGCGCATGGCGCATGTGAAGCAGGGCGAAAGGGACTCGTTCGACTGGCCGCTCGCCGATGTCGCCGTCGCTTTCGATCTCGATCCGGAGGGCTCGTGCAAGCGCGCCGCGATCATCCTCGGCGCGGCGGCGCCGGTGCCTCACCGCGCAAGAACGGCAGAGGCCGCTCTGAGGGGCAGGCGCATCGACGAAGACACGGCAAGGCAAGCGGGGCGCGCTGCCCTCGACGGCGCGATGCCGCTTGCCAAGAACGCCTACAAGCTGCCGCTGTTCGAAGTGCTGGTTCGCCGCGCGATCCTCGCGGCCGCTGCCCGCCAATGATTGGGGACGACCGGCAGCCTCCCACCATGCGCAGAGGAGCGAGGAGGATGACGCGACGCAAAGCCGGTGCCGGAATTCTCGCCAGCGCGGCGCTTGCCGCCGCGCCGACCATCGCCGCCGCGCAAGCGGTCGAGCTGCTCGCCTTGCCGCCGCCGCGCAGCACGGGCGGGCGGCCGTTGATCGAGGCACTCAAGCTCAGGCGGTCGATCCGCGAATATTCGGACCGGGCGCTGCCGCCGCAGGTGCTGTCCGATCTGTTGTGGGCGGCCTTCGGGGTCAATCGGCCGAGCGGCGATCGCACCGCGCCCTATTGGCGCCATGTCATGGTCATGGACATCTATGTCGCGATGGCCGACGGCGTGCGGCTCTATGAGCCCAAGGCCCACGCGCTGCTGCCCCATCTGAAGGAGGATATCCGCGCCGCGACCGGGCTTCAGGACTTCGTCGCGACGGCGCCGCTCAACCTCGTCTATGTCGCGCATGGTGAGCGCATGACGGAGGTCTCCCCCGAGGAGCGACGCCTCTATGCTTCGGTCGATGCCGGCTTCATTGGCCAGAACGTCTATCTCTTCTGCGCCTCGGAGGGGCTCGCCACCGTCTTTCGCGCAGCGGTCGACTATCCGAAGCTCGCCCACGCGCTGAGGCTTCCGGAGCAGCAATTCGTCACCTTCGCGCAGACGGTGGGATATCCGCGAGGATAGGCATCTCCCGTTTGGCCGGAGTGAGCCGGCAAGAGCCTCTCTACCTCCGCTTGCAGGCGCGAGCGCAGCGAGCGCGTGGCGCCGATGGCGGAAGGATCCCGCGACGGGTTGGCCGACCGCGGCCGAACCCGCGCCGCTGCGCAGCCTCGCGTTTCCGCGGATTCCCCCCGAGCGCCTACTTTAGTATGCATGCGTCATGTTCGCCGCACGCGATCGGGCTGTTGTGGGGGCAGGAAGCGCGCTAACATCGATACGGCAAATGAATCGAACGACCCGGAGGGGGCGAGGGGGATCGGCAGGCGGTGTGGATGAGGATCGGGAGCATGGAGGAGAACCGATGACGGCATCGACCGGCCATGATCGCGAAATCTACGAGCTTGCCGAGTTGCTGATCGCGCGGCATGGCGAGCGCGCCGCGAGCTACGCCACCCATCAGTCCTTGAAGGCGCGTCACCGCGGCGAGCGGCGCATGATGGAGGCTTGGCGTTGGATCGCCAGCACCGCCGAATATGTGTGGAAGGTTGAGCCCGTTCTTCCACCTCGAAAAAAGTAGCGGCGAGCAAGGACGGCAATTCCGCCGGTGGGCGGCGAACCAAGCGAGCGATCTCGTGTGAGGGGATCACGCTCTATGGCCGCGGTCGCGCTTCCGGACGAGAGGGTATTTTCACGATCGCTTCGCCTTCAAGCACGACCGTGCTGCCGACGGCGCATCTGCACGAGAGCTTGGCGCGATGGCCGTGCTTTATCAGCTCCGTCACCTGGACGGTCGCCTCGACCGTATCTCCGATCCTCACCGGCGCCTTGAAGTTCAATGTCTGCGAGATATAGACCGCGCCCGGCCCCGGCAGCCGCGTGCCGATCACGGCCGAGATCAGGCCGGCGGTGTAGAGGCCGTGGGCGATGCGGCTTCTGAACGGCGTCTTGGCGGCAAAGTGCTCCGACAGATGAATCGGGTTCCGGTCTCCGGTCAGTTCGGCGAAGCCGACGACATCCGAGGATTTGACGATCTTCGCGTAGGTCTCGGTCATTCCGACGCTCAGATCTTCGAAATACAAGGTCTGGAAGGGCGGAAGCGTCATCGGCTGCATCGTCGCGTCGTCTCCTGTCGTGGCGGCCGCCAGCCTAGCGCAAAGCCCGGTTTTGCGCTCGGAGGCCCTCGACGCGGACAGGCCGCTCGACGTTGCGGCGCGGGGGTGGTCTCGGACCTCGCTTTGGCCTATGATGGGCGCTCCGCCAGTCGAGGTCTTGTCGTAGAATGTGGCGCACACGTCCCGCCACGCTCGATCCCGCATGCGATCGCACCTTTGTCGTGACGACACCAATCCGCTTCACGGAAGGGAGACACCTCACCATGGCTATCAGGACAGCAAAGGCGACGGCGAAAGCGGAGCGTACGGTCGACGCTCCCCAACCCTGGCTCGTCGATTACGGCTCGATCACGCAAATGATGGCGCGGCCCTTCGAGATCTGGCTGCGCTGGCAATCCGACATGGTCAAGGCTGCCGAGCCGGTCACGGCGGGTTGGCTGGAGCGGCGGCGCGAGGCCGCGGCGGCTGCGCTGGAAGCGGTTGAACAGCTTGCGAGCTGCAGCCCCACCGATCTCGGCCGCGCGGCCGCCATCCAACGGGAATGGCTCGACGGGGCGATGAAGCGGTGGAATTTGGATATGGAGGCGCTGACGGCGCATGCCGCGGCACTCGCGCAAGAGGCCGGCCGCTATGCGACCCGGTCGTCATCGCCGCCGCAACCGTCGCCGCCGCATCGGGTGGTCGAGAGCGAACCGCAGATCGAGGTTCAGCCCGTCAGTTCATAACCCACTGATTGGGACGGTTCGTTTCCTCCGGCGTCATGGCGGGCCGGCCTGGGCCGGCCCGGCCAGTCTT
>JASHRZ010000204.1 GCA_030037055.1 Alphaproteobacteria bacterium | reverse complement strand
ATTTTCGCGATGACCGATCCGATCGCCGAAAGGGTGCGAAAGCTAGGCGGTGCCACGCTTCGATCGATCGGGCACGTCGCCCGACTTCAGCGGATCATCGACAACGATGCGGAGCATGTCGAGCCTGAGGACATGCTCGCCGAGCTGCGAGACGACAACTTCCGCCTCGCATCGGCAATGCGCCAAGCCCACAATATTTGCGATGAACACCACGACGTTGCGACGGCAAGCCTGCTCGAGGTGTGGATCGATGAAACAGAACGGAGGAGCTGGTTCCTCCATGAGGCGACACGTCGCCTGCCGGCATCGAACCGATGAAGCGAGAGTGGCCGGCAAGCGATCCGATCGCCCCATCGCTTCGCCCGCCGGTTCGGCAGATTTGGCAACCATCACCATCGGAGTACGACCATGCCCTACATAGCGACCACAGACGGCACGCAGATTTTCTACAAGGACTGGGGGCGAGGCCAGCCAATCGTGTTCCATCATGGCTGGCCGCTCAGTGCGGACGACTGGGACAGCCAGATGCTGTTCTTCCTGCAGCGCGGCTACCGGGTTGTCGCCCATGATCGGCGCGGGCACGGACGGTCCGGCCAGCCGACCAGTGGTCACGACATGGACACCTATGCGGCGGATGTCGCCGCGCTCGCGACCGCCCTTGATCTGCGAGACGCGATCCATATCGGCCACTCCACCGGCGGCGGCGAAGTGGCGCGCTATGTCGCCCAATATGGAAAGGGTCGCGTGGCCAAGGCCGTACTCGTTGGCGCGGTCCCGCCGATCATGGTCAAGAGTGACAAGAATCCCAGCGGCACGCCGATCGCAGTGTTCGACGATCTGCGCAAGCAGCTCGCCGCCAACCGGGCGCAGTTCTATCGCGAAGTCCCGATTCCCTTCTACGGCTTCAACCGACCGGGTGCGAAGACGCTGGACGGCGTGGTCGACAACTGGTGGCGGCAAGGCATGATGGGCGCGCCGAACGCGCATTACGAGTGCATCAAGGTATTCTCGGAAACCGACTTCAACGCGGACCTCCGGGCAATCGACGTACCGACGCTCGTCATGCATGGGGACGACGACCAGATCGTCCCCTACGCGGATGCCGCTCTCCTCTCGGCCAAGCTCGTCAAGGGCGCCACGCTCAAGATCTACCCGGGCTATCCGCACGGCATGCTCACCATCCATGCCGATGTGATCAACCCCGACCTCCTGGCGTTCATCCGCGACTGACACGAAGCCGGCCCTGGGTCGCCGGCTCAAATCTGGCGCCCCGGGCGGCCGACCCCTTGGCTCGCCCGATCGAGCGAACCTTCTTCCTCATCATCCGGATGTCGCAGACGGCCTTACGTCGTGGCGCACATCTTTGTCTGCAAAGTGCCAGAGATCGGGATAGGGGTATCTCGCGGCACCGCCCCGCCCACACCACCGGGCATACGGGTCCGTACCATGGCGGTTCGACGGGGTTAAGCCGGAGCAGAGACGAACAGTCGGGGAGCCCGAGGGCGTCGAAGAAGTGGTTGCGTATGGCCTGTTGAAGCGCCGGGTGTCTGGACATGCGCCAGAAGCCCGTCGGTGAACCGGCCGCGACCGCCGCGTGGAACTTGGGCACGCCCCGTCGGCGCAGTTCCTTGAAGCGGTTCGGCCCGTTCTGCCACTGCCACCACAGATACATTGGTAGTCTGCAGCGGATCCAAGCTTCCAAGTTCGTGAGCACGCGCGGGGTCTCGCAGAAACCGAAGCATCCGCGCTATCCGATGAGGTATGGTGCGAGATCTTTGATCACCTGCTCGAGACCGATCGTCGGAGAAGATGTATGGCAGATGAGGACGGTGGATCGCCAAGTCTGTAGGCCGTGCATTCCCCCAGATCTCCCTTTAAGCTTCTCGTTTGATCGTGCTCCGCTGGGAAAGCCGCCTCATGACATCCCTCGTCCTCGCCGCCCTCGTATTCGCCGTCCTGCATCTGGGCCTTGCCGGAACGCGGCTGCGCGACCGCGCGGTGGCGATCTATGGCGAGAAGGCTTATCGCGGCGCTTTCTCGCTCGCTTCGGTGGTCGTGCTTCTCTGGCTCATCGTCGCCTATGGGCGGGCGCCTTACCTGCCGACTTGGGGCATGCTTGCGCCATGGGCCCCGGTCATGGTCGTGCTGATGCTACCCGCCATGCTGTTGGCGTCGATCGGCCTGGTGACGCCGAGCCCGACCGCACTCGGTCAGGAGCGGCGACTGGCGCAGCCGCCACGAGGCATACTGCGCGTCACCCGCCATCCTTTCCTGACCGGCGTCGCGCTTTGGGCGCTTCTGCACCTTGTCGGCAATGGCGACCTGGCTTCGCTTGTGTTCTTTGGCTGCTTTGCTTTAGTCGCGGTGTTCGGCACGATGTCGATCGATGCCAAACGCCGCCGTCTCATGGGTGAGGCCGCCTGGATTCCCTTCGCCACGCGCACCTCGATCATCCCTTTCGCCGCCATCGTCGCCCGACGCAACCAGTTCAGCCTCGTCGAAATCGGCGTCTGGCGCACTCTCGGCGGCCTCCTTGCCTATGGGCTGGCACTCGGCGCCCACGCCCCGCTTTTTGGCGTGTCTCCCGTTTCATGGTGAGCCGCTACTAGGCGAAACGTCGAACAGCGGACTTCTCTCCGTTGCGGATCGTCCCCGCGGTAGAGCAAAGCGGTCGCGGGCGTGAGATCACCGCGCTGTTTTCTGTTATTCACCAGCATTGACCTGGGATGCTGGTCCATAGGACCATGACCCCGGTAGTAGCAACAGCAGAACCTCTTGCCAGCGTACCGAACAATAGCGGGCACGCCGGCAGCATGTCCCACGGGAAACCCGCCAGGCCGAGGGAAAGTCTATAGAGAGGGCTGCTGATCGCAAAATACAGGGAGGACAACGATGAAGGCAAAACACATGCTTTGGACATCGGCATTGCTGCTAGCGGCGGCGTTCACTTATCCGGCGACGGCGCAAAAGCAATACGGCCCTGGGGTCACGGACACCGAGATCAAGATCGGTCAAACCATGCCTTATAGTGGCCCCGCCTCATCCTATGGTACCATT
>JASHRZ010000203.1 GCA_030037055.1 Alphaproteobacteria bacterium | reverse complement strand
CCGCAGAGGTCGGCGATCTCGCTCGAGAGTTTTTGCAGCAACGCCTCCGCCTCCTCGCGCCGCTCCTCGCGCATCAGGCTCTCGACGGCAATCCATTGCTGGAGGTCGGAAGGCTCTATGACATAGAGCAGCGCCACCTTGCCGCCGGTGTGGCGCGCGCGCAGCGCCGCATAGCGCAAGGCGACGCGCATCTCCTCGGTGTCATCGACCACCACCAGGAAGATGCGCGGCTGGCTGGACGGATCGCTCATCGCAAGCCTCCCCTCACGCTAGGCATGGCGGAACGGCAGGCTGGACAGCCAGCCCGCCAACGCTGCGCCGACGACCGCGATCACGCCGTAGACCAGCGCGCGTCGCCGAGCGAAATCGTTGACCTCGGCATCGACTCCCGCTTGCGAGATGTAGAGCGGCGAGGTCTGGCCGCCCACCACCCGCCCATCCCGCACCAGAAAGATCTGAACGGTGTAATTGCCGGTCGGGACGTTGGCCGGGAATCCCAGCGCGAGATGGAAGAGCTCGCCGCTGAAGAAATTGAAGCCGCCCACCGCGTCGGCGTAGAGCGCCTCCTGTCGGCGCTCGCGGATGAGCGCGGCGCGAAAATCGGCGATCTCCTGCGGCGAGCGGTCCTTATCGACGGCGTCGAGGCGCAGATTGGCGAGGCCGATATCCTGGCGCGCACGCGTCGCCGCCGGCATGATGTCGTCGAGCGGGCGCGTGCTGTAGACGGCGTAATAGCTGGGAACCGCGACGAAGGTCACCTGCCGCGTATTCATCCAGACGCCGGCAACCCGGCTCTTGCGGCGGACCACCGCCTCCCGGTTGGGGCCGCGCACGACGACGATGACGTCGCCGGGTCCGTCGGTGGCGCCGAACAGCACGACATCGGCGCCGGTAAAGCCGGTGGTGATAGCGACAAGGTGGCTGGTGAGGTCGGCGATGAGCGGCTCGGCGGCGTGCGCGGGCGACAGCCACAGCAGCAGCAGGAGCGCGAGCGCGCGCCTCATTCCCCGAGCGTCTCCAGGCTGTAGGGATCGTCCGGCTGCACTGTCAGATCGAAGGCAAGCTTCGCCGCCACGGCGAGCACCAGGATCGCCAGCAGCGCGCGCAGCTGCTCGCCGCGCAACATTGTGCCGAAGCGCGTGCCCAGCTGCGCGCCGATCACGCCGCCCACCAGCAGCACCAGCGCCAGCACCGCATCGACCGTGCGGTTCTCCACCGCCTGCAGGACGGTGACGCTGGCGGCGACGAAGATGATCTGGAAGAGCGAGGTGCCCGGCACCACCGCGGTCGGCATGCCGAGGATGTAGATCATCGCCGGCACCATGACGAAGCCGCCGCCCACCCCCATCACCGCCGACAGGACGCCCGCGAAGAAGCCGAGCGACAGCGGCAGCAGCGCGCTGATATAAAGCTTCGAGCGGCGGAAGCGCATCTTGAAGGGCAGACCGTGCAGCCAGATGTGCTGGTGGAGCTTGCGCTGCCCCGCGCCCGGCCGGCGCAGGCGCAGGACGGCGCGCGTGCTCTCCACCAGCATCAGGCTGCCGAGGGTGCCCAGGAGGAGGGCGTAAGCGAGGCTGATGGCGATGTCGATCTGCCCCAGCCGGCGCAGCAGCGCGAAGAACCAGACTCCTGCCACCGAGCCGGCGAAGCCGCCGACGAGCAGGACGATGCCCATATGGAAGTCGATGTTGCCGCGCCGCCAATGGGCGAGCGCGCCCGAAACCGAGGCGCCCACCAGCTGGTTGGCCGAGGAGGCCACGGCGATGGCGTGCGGCACGCCGATGAAGATAAGCAGCGGCGTCAGCAGGAAGCCGCCGCCCACGCCGAACACGCCGGACAGGAATCCCACCACCCCGCCAAGCGCCAGCAAGACGAAGACGTCTTGCGAGATGGCGGCAATGGGCAGGTAAATGTCCATAAGGGGCGGATTCAACGTGGCGATTCACCTTACCGCCGGGGCGAGGCGTTGTCAGGTATCAGTTATGCCGTCAGTTGTCAGTTTTCAGTGGCAGGCCGCCCCGGCCATACTGACAACTGAAAACTAATAACTGACAACTCCTGGGAGGCCCCATGCCCAGCCCCTTCGACTTCACCGGCAAGTCGGTCTTCGTCGCCGGCGGCAGCAGCGGCATCAATCTCGGCATCGCCGAGGCCTTCGCCGCCGCGGGCGCCAGCCTTGCCATCGCCAGCCGCTCGCAGGAGCGGGTCGATCGCGCCTGCGACCAGCTGCGCCGTCACGGCGGCAAGGTCCTGGGCCAAAGCGCCGACGTCCGCGACTTCGCCGCGATTTCCGCAGCACTCGCCGCGGCGCATGACGCCTTCGGCGAAATCGACGTGCTGGTCTCGGGTGCGGCCGGCAACTTCCCGGCGCTGGCGCTCGGCATGTCGGCCAACGCCTTCAAGGCGGTGGTCGACATCGACCTCCTCGGCACCTTCAATGTGCTGCGCGCCGGCCACCAGTATCTCCGGAAGCCTGGCGCCTCGGTGATCAACATCTCGGCGCCGCAATCCTTCAGCCCGATGCCGTTGCAGGTGCATGCCTGCGCCGCCAAGGCGGGGGTCGATCAGGTGATGCGCGTGCTCGCCATGGAATGGGGCGGCGACGGCATCCGCGTCAACTCGATCGCGCCGGGGCCGATCGAGGGCACCGAGGGCTTCAAGCGGCTTTCCGGCAGCGCCGAGGTGCGGCAGAAGATGGAAGGCCGCATTCCCTTGCGCCGCTTCGGCACGCTTGCGGACTGCGCCGATCTCGCCCTCTTCCTGGCCTCGCCGCTCGCCGCCTGGATCACCGGCGCGCTCATCCCCGTCGATGGCGGTTGGTCGCTCTATGGCGGCGGCCTGAGCTCGACCCAGATGGCGCTCGAGTTAGGCGCGGTGCCGGGGCGCTAAGGCTGTGAGCCTTGCCGGCTGAGGGCAACGCGCCTCCATCAATCGCAAGCCGGTTTCCGGCGCGGACGACGTCATCGACGTCGATTCGTTTTTTAGTCGCTGGTCTAGACCGATGGCCTCGGGCGCTCCCTAGGGCCGGAGCAGCCCCATAATGTCGAACACCGCGCCGAGATTGGGCCGGGCGATCGCCTGCGCGCGCTCGGTGCCGCGGCGCATCACGGCGTCGATGTAGCCGGGTTCGGCGACGAGACGGCGCATCTCGCCGCCGATCTTGCCCAGCACCTCGACAGCGAGATCGGCAAGCTGCTGCTTGAAATCGGAGAAGTTCTTCCCGGCGAACTGCGCCACCGCCTGCTCGCGGTTGAGGCCGGCAAGCGCGGCGTAGATGCCGAGCAGATTGTCCGCCTCGGGCCGCGAAGCAGCCTCGGCGACGCTGGCCGGCAGCGGCTGGGGATCGGTCTTGGCCTTGCGGATCTTGAGTGCGATGGCGTCGGCATCGTCGGTCATGTTGATCCGCGAATAGTCCGAGGTGTCGGATTTCGACATCTTCTTCGTGCCGTCGCGCAGGCTCATGACGCGCGTCGCCGTGCCCAGGATCTGCGGCTCCGGCAGCGGGAAGAACTGGGTGCCGTAGCGGCGGTTGAAGGCGCCGGCGATGTCGCGCGCGAGTTCTAGATGCTGTTTCTGGTCCTCGCCCACCGGCACATGCGTCGCCTTGTAGAGCAGGATGTCGGCGGCCATCAGCACGGGATAGCCGTAAAGCCCGAGCCCGGCCTCCTCGCGATGCTTGCCGGCCTTCTCCTTGAACTGCGTCATGCGGTTGAGCCAGCCCAGCGGCGTCAAGGTGCCGAGCAGCCAGGCGAGCTCGGCATGGGCCGGCACCGTGCTCTGGTTGAAGATGATGCAGCGCTCGGGATCAATGCCGGCCGCGATATAGGCCGCCGTCACCTCGCGCGTCTGGACACGCAGCTGATGCGGATCCTGCGGGAGGGTCAGCGCGTGCAGGTCGACGATGCAGAAGATGCAATCATATTCCTGCTGCAACGCGACCCAGTTGCGGATCGCGCCAAGATAATTGCCGAGATGCAGATTGCCCGTGGGCTGCACGCCCGAGAAGATGCGGTTCATGCGCGCGTTATCGCCGCGCGGCCCCGGCCGGTCAAGCCGCCCGGCGCCGCAGCTCCCTGAGATCGGCGACGCCGAGGAGCAGCGCCAGCAGGCCGAATCCGGCGAGCCCGCCGCCGACCAGCGCCGCCAGCGCCGCGAGCTTTGCCGCCAGAGGCCCGGCGAGCGCGCCCGCCAGCGCTGCCTCGAGCGCGAGCAGCAGCCCGCTCATGCCCAGCGCCGCCAGCAGGATCCGGGGCAGCGCGCGGCGCGTGCGCCTGTCGAGCGCGAAATGGCCGCGCCGGCGCAGCACGGCGATGAGCCCCAATGCATTGACCCAGCCGGCGATGGAGAGCGCCATGGCGATGCCGGTCTGCGCCAGGAGCCAGCCCAGCGCCAGCGTTAGGGCCACGTTCACCGCCATGGCGAGCGCGGCGATCTTGACCGGCGTCGTGGTGTCGTGGCGCGCGAAATAGCCCGGTGCCATCACCTTGACCATGACGAAGGCCGGCAGCCCCGCGGCATAGGCGCCAAGCGCCGGTGCGGTGGCGGCGGTGTCCGCCGCGGTGAACTTGCCGTGCTGAAACAGCACCGCCAGGATCGGCTGCGCCGCGATGGCAAGGCCGACCGCCGCCGGCACGGTCAGTAGCAGCGCCAGCTCAAGTCCGCGATTCTGCGTCGCGTTGGCGGCTTCGTCCTCTCCCAGCCTAACCTGGCGCGACAACGGCGGCAGGATCGCCGTGCCGACGGCGATGCCGAGTACGGCGAGCGGCAGCTGGTTCAGCCGGTCGGCATAGTTGAGATAGGACACGGCGCCGGTGGGCAGCAGCGAGGCCATCGCGGTGGAGACGACGAGGTTGATCTGCAGCACGCCGGCGCCGAACACGCCTGGCAGCATGATGCGCAGCAGCTTCTTTACCTCCGGCGTAAGCCGCGGCAGGGGTAGCGCCAGCGGCAGCCCCGCCTGCCGGCAGGAGAGCATCAGCCAGAGGAACTGCGCCAGCCCCGCCGCCGCCACCGCCCAAGCGAGCGCCTCGCCGGTGAGCGGCCGCACCAGCAGCAGCACCGCGATGAGGAAGAGGTTGAGCAGCACCGGCGTGACCGCTGTGGCGGCGAAGCGCTCCAGGGAGTTGAGCACGCCGCCCTGCAGCGCCGTCAGCGAGATGAAGACAAGATAGGGGAACATGATCCGCGTCAACTCGGCCGCCAGCGTGAACTTCGCGGGATCGGCGCGGAAGCCCGGCGCAATGATGTCGAGGATCCACGGCGCCAGCACCTCGCCCGCGATCAGGAACAGCAGCAGCACCAGCAGCAGCACGGCGAGCGCATCCTCGGCGAAGCGGCGTGCCGCGTCGCGTCCCTCCTCGGCGACCTTGCCGGCGAAGAGCGGCACGAAGGCGGCGCTGAAGGCGCCTTCGGCGAAGAGGCTACGAAACATGTTGGGCAGGCGCAGCGCGACGAAGAAGGCGTCGGAGACCGGGCTCGCGCCGAGAAAAGCCGCCACCAGAATCTCGCGCACGAAGCCCAAGACCCGGCTCACCATGGTATAGCCGCCGACCGTGGCGACGACGCGCAACAGAGCCATGGGGCGAAGGGTGTAAAGGAATTCGCCCGCAGGCGAAAGAGGAGCGGCCGCGCTTGTGTTTCGTGCTTGGCGCGGCTATCGCATTTGGAAATTTCTTAGCCCCTCCCCCTTGAGGGGAGGATCAGGGGGGGTACCACGGGCTCCGCAGCTCGCCGCGATCCTTGGAGGTAGGCATGGCAGAACCGCGCGTCGCCGTCACCGGATGCGGCGGCCGCATGGGGCGGATGGTGGCGGCGGAGGTGCATCGCACGCCGGGGCTCGCGCTCGCCGGCGGCAGCGAGGCGCCAGGCAGCCCGTTCCTCGGCCGCGACATCGGCGAACTTGCCGGGATCGGCGCGCTGGGGCTTGCGGTCACGGCGGATGCGGCGGCGCTGATAGGCAACGCCGATATCGTCATCGATTTCACCGCTCCCGCAGCCTCCGCCGAGCACGCTCGGCTTTGCGGCGAGCGCGGCACCGCGCTGGTGGTCGGCACCACCGGCCTCGATGTGGCGCAAGCCAACGCGCTCGAAGCGGCGGCAAGGCTCGTCCCCGTCGTGTGGGCGCCCAATATGAGCCCGGTGGTCACGCTGATGCTCGGCCTCGTCAGCGAGGCGGCGCGGCGGCTCGGCGAGGACTACGACATCGAGGTGCTGGAGATGCATCACCGGCACAAGGTCGACGCACCGTCGGGCACGGCGCTGGCGCTAGGCCACGCGGCGGCGGAAGGCCGCGGCATCGATCTCGCCGGCCATAGCCAGCGCGTACGCGACGGCCATACCGGGCCGCGCAAACCTGGCGATATCGGCTTTGCCAGCTTGCGCGGCGGCGATGTCGTCGGCGATCACAGCGTCATCTTCGCCGGCGAGGGCGAACGGCTCGAACTCACCCACCGCGCGGGCAGCCGGCGCCTTTTCGCCCTGGGCGCGCTGCGCGCGGCGCGCTGGGTCGTTGGCCGCAAGCCCGGGCTCTACAGCATGAAGGACGTATTGGGGCTTTCAGAGTGACGGCGATAAGCGGGCGCGCCAACGCCCCAGCGCATCGGAGAGGCCCTGCGCCACGCTGCGCCGTTCATCCGGCCCGAGGAAGCTGCCCACCACGAGCGAGCGGCCATGGGAAGTCAGCACCAGGCGGTTGGTGTGCTCATCCTTCTCCTCGAAGCGGACGCGCAGCCAGAAGGGCTGGAACCGCCAGTGCCGGCGCTCGCCATAAATGCTGACGCGGTCGACCGTCAGGCTGTCATCACTGAGCCGCAGCTCCTCGCGCTGGCGCGCCTGGCGATAGCTGAGACGGAAAGCAAGATAGATCAGGGCAACGTCGAGGCCGAAAAACGGTGTGACCGGCCAGGCGCCGCGCAGCACGAAGGCGAGGCTGACGCAGAAGCTCACCCCGCCCAGCGCCAGCATGAGCAGCGCGAAGCCCTTGGGCGGCAGGCTGCGATGCGGCTTGAGCACGGCCGTGTAGTAAAGCTCGGATGCGATCCCGGCGGTTTGCTCGCTCATGGCCTTACGATATGTCAGGTCCCGGCGGAGGTAAACGTCCGCGCCACGCGCGCGATGGCACGCGATTTTCCGCCGGCGCTCGGCTAAGATCGCCGCCATGAATCACGCCGACGTTGACGAGTTCTTCCGCCGGCTCGCCAAGCAGCGGCCCGATCCCCGCAGCGAGCTCGACTACATCAATCCTTACACACTGCTCGTCGCCGTCGTGCTCTCTGCGCAGGCGACCGATGCTGGGGTCAACAAGGCGACGGCGAGCCTGTTCAAGGTGGCGGATACGCCGCAAAAAATGCTGGCGCTGGGCGAGGAGGGGGTGCGCGCGCACATCAAGACGATCGGCCTCTTCAACACCAAGGCCAAGAACGTCATCGCGCTCAGCCGCCAGCTCGTCGCCGAACATAGCGGCGAGGTGCCGCGCGCGCGCGACGCGCTCGAGGCGCTGCCCGGCGTCGGCCGGAAGACGGCGAATGTGGTGATGAATGTCGCCTTTGGCGCCGCCACCATCGCCGTCGACACGCACATCTTCCGCGTCGCCAACCGCACCGGCCTGGCGACGGGCAAGACGCCGTTGCTGGTCGAGCAGGAGCTCGAGCGCGTCGTGCCCGAGAAGTGGACGCGCAATGCACATCACTGGCTGATTTTGCATGGCCGCTACACCTGCACCGCGCGTAGGCCGCGCTGCGAGGCCTGCGTCGTCAGCGATCTCTGCGCCTATCCCGCCAAGACCACCGGCGAGCGAACGCGGCCGGGGACCCAGGCGAAGAAGAATCAGCGCTGGGCGCAGCGCGGCCGGCGCGGCAAATAACGCCGCGCCATGCGCGATCAGTGCCAGTAATAGGGATGGTGGTAATAGCCGCCATGCTCGTCATAGACCACGCAGCCGCCGAGCGTGGCCAGCAGCGGTAGGGCGAGGAGCGTCAGCATCCGCAAGCGTTTCATGGCCCGTCTCCCGAGGCGCGCGATGCGCTTGGCGAGTAGTACGCAGACGCGGGCGGCAGTGCGCCCAAGCATTACAGCGATTTAATTCGCGAACAAAGCGGCCGCGTTAAAGCCGGCTCTGACGCATGCGGCCGGCGAGGGCTTCGCTCGCAACCGCGCAGCGGCCGGCGCCGCCTGGGACGAGGCTGCGGTCGCGCGTCTCGCTATGGACGACGTGCGCGCCGGCCGCGTCGCCGTAGAGGAAAAGGTCGAGGACGCAATCGGCACTGCGATATTGCCAGAGCTCGGCCGGCGGCTCGGAGCGGCGAAAATCGGGCTCGCCGAGCAGCGCCACCACTTGTTGCGCGCTGAGCCCGGTGAGCGGCTCTGTCGCGAGCTGGCGCGCCGTCGCCGTCGTCGGCGAATGCAGCGCCCCGGAGCCAGCGGCGCTGCAGCCGGCGAGCAGCGCCAGCACCGCGCCGACGCAAAGGCGACGGCGGAAGGAACCGCGGCGCGCTGCGGTGCCCTCGCCGTTTGCTGCCTTGGCCGCGCCGAGCGACCCGACCATCTGAACGTTCCCCCGAGGCGCTGGAGCGCCCCGACGCCTTAGCTCGCCTTCGCCTCGTCCGCGAGCGACAGGATGGTCGGACGCGGAGCCGTGAGCGGCGCATCAACGGCATCGCTCAGGGGCTGGGCCTGGATGTCGCCCGAGATCTGGCCGCCGCATTCGATCTCGATCTGACCGTAGCGGACGGTGCCGATGATCCGGCCCGTGGCGCGGATCAGCAGACGCCGGCGAACGTTGAGGGTCCCTTCAAATCGCCCGCGCACCTCGGCGTCGTCGATCGAGGCGGAGCCCTTGAACAGGCCGCTCTCGGCGATGTCGATGTCGCGGCAGTTGGCGAGGTTGGCCTCGACGCTGCCTTCGACCACCAGCCGGTCGCAGGCGGTGATCTCGCCGGAGAGCGAGATCTCACGGCCGACGATGAGCTTGCGCGTCTCGCTCTCGCGTTTCACCGGGGTCGGCACGATCGGCGGCGGGCGCATCGACTCGCTCGATGCGCCCGGTTTCGTCGCCTCGGCGGGCTTGAACGGCTCGGCGCTCGGCGGCCGCGCGGCCGCGGGCATGGGCGGGCGAGCGGGGGTGGGCGTAGGAACGGTGCCCAAGGGGCGGGCGCCCGGCTTCGCCGGAAGACCGAGCTCGTCGCCGAGCTCGGGCAGGAGCTTGTCGTCATCGGGGTACTTTTTGCGGCCGAACATGGGGTAACACCTGCGAGGTTTGCTGGACAAGGGCCAGACTCGCGCGGAGAGATTAATCTTCGATTAACCCTACCTGATGCGAGCCCGCGAAAGTTTCGGGTGTCTCGCCCCGTCTCAGCCCCTCGAAGACATGCAGCATAAACGCTGCCGCCATCACCGGCGCCACCAGATTGACCAGGGGCAAGGACAACAGGAACACGACGACCATTCCGGCTAGGACCAACCCGCCGCGATGCCGCCGCCACATCGCCCGCGCCACCCCCTCATCCACCCGACGAAACGCGACAACCTCAAAATATTCGCGCCCGATAAGATAGCCATTCAATAGGTAGTAGATAAAGAGATTTATTGGCGGGACGAGATAAAGCGGCAGAACCAACAGGTTGAGCAGCAGCGCCAGCCCCAGCAGGCGGAGCGTGCCGGCCAGCCCGCCGGCGATGCCGCGCCGGCGAATCGGCCCAAGCCCCGGATATCTGCGGCTTTCCACCGCGGCGACGATGCCGTCGAGAAAAAATCCCAGGATCAGCATGGTGAGTGCCGGAAACAGCATCCAGGCAAGCAGGAGCGCGGTGGCACCGCCGGCAAGGTCGATCAGCGTGTCCAGCCACCAAATTCCGGCGACTCGGCTATGGGCGATCAGCAGATCGATGCCGAGCCAGAGCAGCGCCAGGAGGAGCGCCGCCAGCGCCAAGCTGATGCCGATGGCGCGGCGCTGCTCCGGCGCGAGCGTGTCTTCGAGCGCAAAGCGCAAGGCGGTCAGCATGCGGTTGGAACCGGTCGCTGCGATGGCGCGGCTCAGCCTCGCGCGAAGCGGCGCGCGAGGCAAGCTCCGTCGCCGAACAATTGGCGCGTCTTTCGCGCAAGCTTGTCCGGTCGGCAATGCCACCTATACTCGTCGTCGCGTTCCCCGGCAGGGATGAGGGTCATGGCGGGTCCTTCCCTCGATGTGGTCGGCATCGGCAATGCCATCGTCGATGTCATCGCCCAGGCCGATGACGCCTTTCTCGCGCGCCAGGGCCTGGCCAAGGGCTCGATGCGGTTGATCGACGCCGCCCGCGCCGAGGCGCTTTACGCCGAGATGGGGCCCGCGCTGGAAATGTCCGGCGGCTCGGCTGGCAATACGATGGCCGGCTTCGCCTCGCTCGGCGGCGCCGGCGCCTATATCGGCAAGGTGGGGGAGGACGAGCTCGGCCGCGTCTTCGCTCATGACATGCGCGCCACCGGCGTAGGCTTCGACACCGCGCCGCTCGCGGCTGGGCCGCCCACCGCGCGCTCGCTCATTCTGGTAACGCCGGACGCGCAGCGCACCATGAACACCTTTCTCGGCGCCTGTGTCGAACTCGGTCCCGAGGACATCGCGCCGGCGCTGATCGCCTCGGCGCAGACCACCTATCTTGAAGGCTATCTCTTCGACCCGCCGCGCGCCAAGGCGGCCTTCCAGAAGGCCGCCGAGCTCGCCCATGCGGCTGGGCGCAAGGTGAGCCTCACGCTCTCGGACCCCTTCTGCGTCGAGCGCTACCGCGCCGAGTTCCGCGCGCTGATCGAGGGCCATGTCGACATCCTCTTCGCCAATGAGGCGGAGATCACCGCGCTCTACGAGACCGCTTCCTTCGATGAGGCGCTCCGCGCGGTGCGCGGCCATTGCGCGATCGCCGCGCTGACGCGCAGCGAGAAAGGCTCGGTGCTCGTCACGGGCGACGAGATGCATCCCATCCCGCCCGTGCGCATCGACCAGCTGGTCGATACCACCGGCGCCGGCGACCTCTATGCCGCGGGCGTGCTGTTCGGCCTAACCCACGGCCGCGATCTCGCCACGTCCGGTCGCCTCGGCAGCCTCGCCGCCGCCGAGGTGATCGGCCATTACGGCGCCCGGCCGGAGACCTCGCTCAAGGCGCTGGCGCGGCAGGCGGGGCTGCTCTGAGCCGGTGTTGGACTGGCCGGCCGGCTCTACCTGCGATGCTCTTCCCCTTCGTGATGCTCGCCTTGCTCCGGGTGCGGCTGGGCCGGGAGGTGGGGCGGTTGAGGTTTTGCCGACACGTTACGAGCGGCGACGACGCCCCGGCCGCTGAACTCGCCAACCCGGCTGGTGGCGGCGACTCCCGGGCGACCATGGTTCTCCGAAGCGAGCAGGGCGTGATTGCCGGCGGCGGCGTTCTCGTGATGTTGCTGGTCGCCCGTCGGCCCGTTGTGGGGGTCGCGGGCGGCGGCTTCCTCCTGTGGTGTCGGACGCGCATGCAGGCCGCCGGGCCCGCCATTGAAGCTGACGTGCGACACCCGGTTGACGACGACCGCTTTGTTGTAGACGGCGACCCTGACGCCACCGACGTTGGCCACCGCCCGGTTGTAATTGAAGACGCCGTGGTTCCAGAAGCCGCCGGCAAAGCCGACGCCGCCATAGCCGAAGCCATAATTGACGCCGCCATAGAAGCCGACATGCGGTCCCCAATAGCCGGCGTACCAGACATAGGCGCCGCCACTCCAGCCCCAATAGCCCGGCGTCCACAGCAGGCCAACCGCCGGCGGCAGCACCCAGGTGCCGGGCACCCAGTAATACCCGGCCGGGCCGTAGGCCCAGTAGCCTGGCGTCCAAAGATAGCCCGGGCCCGGCAGAGGCGGCTGGACATAGACCGGCAGCGGCGGTGGCGCGATGCGAATCGAGACGCCGACGGCGAGCTGGGCGAAGGACGCGGCCGGCGCGGCAATGACGGCAAGCGCCAGCCAAAGCGGTAGCAAGGAGCGGAAGGGACGCATCAAGCCTGCCTCCTAGGTGGCTGCAATTGGCGGCGAGCGTGTCTAGCACGCTCGGCGCGGGCGCGACACGAACAATTATGGGACTTGACCGGTAGCATCGCTCGAACGGCCATCGACCGGCGGGGCGATGTCCGCTATATCGGCGCCGCCATTGTCCTTTGGCACGGGCGTCCCCATTTAACCCTGTCATCCGATCTTAACCCTATTGCCGCACTCTGCCGCGCCCATGAATATCCGCAACATCGCCATTATCGCGCATGTCGACCACGGCAAGACCACGCTGGTGGACGCGTTGCTGCGCCAGAGCGGCGCCTTCCGCGCCAATCAGCAGGTGATGGAGCGGGCGCTCGATTCGAACGATCTCGAGCGCGAGCGCGGCATCACCATCCTCGCCAAATGCACCTCGGTGCTGTGGCAGGGGACGCGCATCAACATCGTCGACACGCCCGGGCATGCCGATTTCGGCGGCGAGGTCGAGCGCATCCTCAGCATGGTGGACGGCGTCGTCGTGCTGGTGGACGCTGCCGAAGGGCCGATGCCGCAGACGAAATTCGTCGTCTCCAAGGCGCTGCGCCAGGGCTTGCGGCCCATCGTCGTCATCAACAAGGTCGACCGGCCCGATGCGCGCGTGCATCAGGTGCATGACGAGATCTTCGACCTCTTCGCCGCGCTCGAGGCGAGCGACGAGCAGCTCGATTTCCCCACCCTCTACGCCTCCGGCCGCGCCGGCTGGGCGGTCGCCGATCTGGACGCGCCGCGCCAGGATCTGCGCGCGCTGTTCGACCTCATCATCCGCCACGTGCCGGCGCCGGTGGCCGATCCCGGCCAGCCATTCGCCATGCTGGTCACCACGCTCGAGAGCGATCCCTATCTCGGCCGGGTGTTGACCGGCCTCATCCATGCCGGCCTCGCGCGCGTGAACATGCCGGTCAAGGCCCTGTCGCGCGACGGCAAGCTTATCGAACAGGCACGGCTCACCAAGCTCCTGGCCTTCCGCGGGCTCGAACGCCGGCCGATCGAGGAGGCGCGAGCCGGCGACATCGTTGCCATTGCCGGTCTCGCCGAAACCACAGTCGCCGACACGCTCTGCGCGCCCGAGGTGACGGCGCCGCTGCCCTCGACGCCGGTTGATCCGCCGACTTTGGCCATGACCTTTTCGGTGAATGACAGCCCGATCGCCGGACGCGAAGGCAGCAAGGTGACCTCGCGCGTGATTGTCGAGCGCCTGCGCCATGAGGCCGAAGGCAACGTCGCCATCAAGGTGCGCGAGACCGAGGACAAGGACGCGGTCGAGGTCGCCGGCCGCGGCGAGCTGCAGCTCGGCGTGCTCATCGAGACCATGCGACGCGAAGGCTTCGAGCTCGCGATCTCGCGCCCGCGCGTGCTATTCAAGACCGACGCCACCACCGGCCAGCGCCTCGAGCCAATCGAAGAGGTGCTGATTGACGTCGACGAGGAGTTCGCCGGCGGCGTCGTCGAGAAGATGGCGCAGCGCAAGGCCGAGATGGTCGATCTGCGCCCGTCGGGCGGCGGCAAGCACCGCCTGACCTTCCACGCGCCGACGCGCGGCCTCATCGGCTATCAGGGCGAGTTCCTCACCGATACGCGCGGCACCGGCGTCATGAGCCGGCTCTTTCACGGCTATGCGCCGTGGAAGGGCCCGATCGAGGGCCGGCGCAACGGCGTCCTGGTCTCCACCGGCGACGGCGTGGCGGTGGCCTATGCGCTGTGGAATCTCGAGGATCGCGGGCCGATGTTCATCGTGCCGGGGACCCAGGTCTATCAGGGCATGATCATCGGCGCCCATACCCGCGACAACGATCTCGACGTCAACCCGCTCAAGGGCAAGCAGCTCACCAACCTTCGCACCACCGCCAAGGACGAGGCGGTGCGGCTGACGCCGCCGATCCTGATGACGCTGGAGCAGGCGATCGCCTATATCGACGATGACGAGCTCGTCGAGGTGACGCCGCGATCGATCCGTCTGCGTAAGCGCTACCTCGATCCCAACGAGCGTAAACGCCAGGCGCGCGCCGCTGAAGCGGGATAGGAATTTGTCAGTCGTCAGTTGTCAGTGGTCGGTCGTCAATCGGTCAGGCAACGGACGACCGAGGACCGACAACTGCCTGGCTGACAGCTTCCGCCGTCTCCGCTATCGTCGCCGCTTCGCTCACCGCTAGGCGGATCGCATCGATGCGTCTGACAGCCGCTGCCCTCCTCGCCGGTCTCCTGCTGCTGGCGCTCGCGCCGGCGCGCGCCGCCGATCCCGAGAATACGCTCTATATGGACGTGCCCGCGGGCCGCGTCGTCATCGAGCTCAGGCCCGATCTCGCGCCCTTGACCGTGGCGCATGTCAAGGAACTCGTGCGGCGCGGCTTCTATGACGGGCTGACCTTCCACCGCGTCATCGACGGCTTCATGGCGCAGACCGGCGATCCCCTGGGCACCGGCGCCGGCGGCTCCGGACAGACGATCAAGGCCGAATTCAGCCAGGCACATTTCCTGCGCGGCACGGTGGGCCTCGCCCGCGCCAACGATCCCGACAGCGGCGATAGCCAGTTCTTCATCTGCTTCAAGGCCTCGCCCTTCCTCGACGGCAAGTACACCATCTTCGGCCAAGTGACCTCGGGGATGGATGCGGTCGACGCAATCAAGAAGGGCGACTCCTTGCGCAACGGCGCTGTCGTCAATCCCGACCACCTCCTGCGCCTGCGGGTGGCCGCCGATGTCGACCGGCAGAAAAAGAACTGACCCCCGCTTGCCGCTGCCCGGCCGGCGTGAGATAACCCGCCCGTCCCCGACTGGAGGTGCTGCATGAGCGCGGCCGATCTGGAGAATATGCTCTATCTCGATGTGCCGGCCGGCCGCGTCGTCATCGAGCTCAGGACTGATCTCGCGCCGAATCACGTCGCACGCATCAAGGAGCTGGCGCGCCAGGGTTTCTATGACGGCATCGTCTTCCACCGCGTCATCGACGGCTTCATGGCGCAGACCGGCGATCCCCGCGGCGACGGCACCGGCGGCTCGGGCAGGAAGCTCAAGGCCGAGTTCAACCAGGGCAAGCACGTGCGCGGCACCTGCTCTATGGCGCGCACTGCGAGCCCCGACAGCGCCGACAGCCAGTTCTTCATCTGCTTCGCGCCGGCGCCCTTCCTCGACGGCAAATACACCGTCTGGGGCCAGGTGGTGTTGGGGATGGAGCATGTCGATGCCATCAAAAAGGGCGATGACGGCGACAACGGCGCGGTCGAGGACCCCGACGCGATCGTCCGTCTGCAAGTGGCCGCCGACGCGGTCGAGGCCAAGGCGTAATCCGCACGGCCTTATCCGCGAGGTCCGGCGGTGAAGTCCTGGCTCGCGGCGCTCGGCGTCTATCGCGATCGGCGCATGCTCGCGATCCTGTGTATGGGGTTCTCGAGCGGGCTGCCCTATGCGCTGACGGGATCGACGCTCTCGATCTGGCTGCGGACCGAAGGGGTTTCGCTCACCGATATCGGTCTCTTCTCTCTGGTAGGCCTCGCCTACATCCTGAAATTCTTGTGGTCGCCGGTGCTCGATCGCGTCGCGCTGCCGCTGCTGACGCCGCGCCTCGGCCGGCGGAGGAGCTGGGCGCTGTTCATCCAGGTGATGCTGGCGCTCGCCATTCTGGGCCTCGGCTTCACCAACCCGCGCGCCGCGCGCGAGTGGGTCGCGATCCTCGCTGTGCTCGTCGCCTTCTTTTCGGCGAGCCAGGATATCGTCATCGACGCCTACCGCGTTGAGCTGCTCGCGACCGACGAACAGGGCGCGGGAGCGGCGGCGACGCAGGTCGGATACCGCATCGGCATCATCGCCTCGACTGCCGGCACGCTCTATCTGAGCGTGCTCGGCTGGGGGGCCGCCTATGGTGCCATGGCGGCCTCTATGCTGGTCGGCTTCGTTACGGTGCTGATGACGCGCGAGCCGCCCGAGGCACCGCGGCCGCGCGGCGACTGGTTTCGGGCCTCGGTGATCGAGCCTTTTCTCGACTTCACCCGGCATCGCGGCTGGCTCGTCATTCTCGTCTTTGTCGTGCTGTTCAAGCTTGGCGATGCCATCGCGATCAGCATGGCGGGTCCGCTTTACGTCACGCTGGGCTTCAGCAATGCCGAGATCGCCAGCATCACCAAGGTGTTCGGCATGGCGGCTGCGATGGCGGGCGTCTCGCTCGGCGGGCTGCTGGTGGCGCGTGCGGGCGTGATGCGCGCGCTTCTCATCGGCGGCGTGCTGCAGATGCTGTCGATCCTGTTGTACATCGTGCAGTACCGCGCCGGGCACGATCCCGTCGTGCTCGCGGTGACGATCGCGGCCGAGAACGTGACCGGCGGCATCGGCTCGGCCGCTTTCGTCGCCTATCTCTCGGGACTGTGCAACCTTGCCTTCACGGCAACGCAATACGCGCTGCTCTCGGCGCTCGCCTCGGTAGCGCGCATCGTGCTCGCTTCCTCGGGCGGCTGGATGGCGGATCAGTTCGGCTGGACCGAGTTCTTCCTTATCGCCATCGCCGCCTGCCTGCCCGCGCTCGGCCTGCTGCTCTGGCTGGCGCGACAGGGCGGCTTGGCGGCGCCGCCCCGCAGTCCGGCGCTCGCCGCCTAGGCCGCCGCGGCCTGCCTCAGCCGATGCGCAGCAGCCAGGCGCGGTTGTCGTTGAGCCAGGCGCGCTGGCGCTCGACCTGCGGGACGAGCTTGTCGACCAGCTTCCAGAAGCGCGGCCCGTGATTCATCTCGATGAGATGCGCAACCTCATGCGCGACGACATAGTGCAGCACCGCCTCGGGCGCCA
>JASHRZ010000202.1 GCA_030037055.1 Alphaproteobacteria bacterium | reverse complement strand
GCCAGTGCCGGGGGTCGGCGCCAGACGGCGACAAAGGCGCCGAAATAGAAGACCGCCAGCGCGGCATGCGCGAGGCTCTGCGCGAATGGCGGAGCGGCGAAGAGCCAGCTCGTGCTGTCGGCCGGGCGGACCAGGTTGAAGACGACGATGTTGTCGACCATCGCCGCCGGCGCCCAGGCCAGGAAGAGCACCACCGGTAACAGCCCGAGCCCGACGCCCAAGGCATAGGTGAGCCGCGCCCGCCATGCCGCGGGCAGGCAGCAGGGCAGCAGCAGCGCGGCGGGCAGCAGTTTCGCCGATAGCGACAGGCCGACGGCGAGGCCGGTCAGCAGCGCGTTGCGTTCGACCAGCAGCAGCGCCGCCAGCAGCGGCAGCACCGCGACGGGATCGATAACCCCTTTGGCGAAGAGCTGAAACGGCACCAGGGGCAGCGCGAGATAGAGAACCGCCCCGAGACCGCCGGCGCCGGCGCCGCCCATGCTGCTCGCCAGGCAGAAGACCAGCCACACCGTGCCAAAATGCAGCAGGAGGTTGGTGAGAACGATGCCGCGCTCGTAGAGACCCGCGCCCAGCGGCAGATAGGCCGCGAGCGTCAGCGGCAGGTATTTGTAGCCGGCAAAGCGCGCTTCGCCCGTCTCTTCCCGCCCCGCGGCGTCGAGCGGCGCGGCATAGGGATCGCCGCCGGCGCGCAGCACCTCGCCGGCCGCGAGGGTCGTGGTCGCGGCATCGATCAGCGCGGGATGGCGCAGTTCCTTCAGCGCATAGCCCGCGTGCAGCACAAACAGCGCCGCCGCGGCAACGAGCACCGCGCGCGCGGCCTTCCCCTTGGCGGGCGAGCGTGGCCGGCGCGCGGCGGCCGCGGCGAAGGGCGTCGCGGCGAAGAGCGCCAGCATCACCAGCGCCTTATAGCCGCCGAGATTCCAATTGAATTTCTGGATCAGCACCACGGCGATCCAGAACGCTGCGGCTGCGGCGAGCTTGGCCGTGCCGCGCATCTAGCAGGACGATCGCACGTGCCGCCAAAGCTCCGGTAGGGGAGATCGACCGTGGAGGCACCGAGGGCACGCAGAAGCGAAGAGCCGCGCGCTTGCCTCCCCGCGCGAAGCCGAAGCGGCTTCGCTTCGGCGAAGGCAGGGCGCGCCCAACTTCAATTCTCCATGTCCTTCGTGCCTTCGCGGTGAATCGCATCGGCGACAGCTCTGTGGCGGAGAGGAAAGGCGAGGTGGGGAACCTATGATCTCGCGCGCTGTCTCAGGCATTTCTGATCCCGGCTCCTACCCCGGCCAGGACTCCAGATGCGTGAGCTGCGCGGCCGGCGCCTCGCCGGGGCGCGCGAGGATGCGGCCGACGCGCCGTACGCGCTCGCCTTCGCCTTCGAGTGCGGCGCGCACGCGTTCGCCCGCGTCGGGCTCGACCACCGCGACCATGCCAATGCCACAGTTGAAGGTGCGCGCCAGCTCCGCGCGGGCGATGCCGGCGGTCTCGGCGAGCCAACGGAAGACCGGCGGCAGGCTCCAGCCGCGCGCGTCGATCTCGGCCGCCGTCCCATCCGGCAGGACGCGCGGAATGTTCTCCACCAGGCCGCCGCCGGTGATATGCGCGAAGGCCTTGACGCCGCCCGCCGCCAGCGCCGCGCGGCAGCTACGGACATAGAGCCGCGTCGGCGTCAGCAGCGCCTCGCCCAGCGTCTTCTCCGGGGCAAACGGCGCCGGCGCATCGTAGCCGAGCTTGGCCTCCTCGACGACGCGGCGCACCAGCGAGAAGCCGTTGGAATGGAGCCCGCTGGAGTCGAGGCCAAGGACGACGTCGTCCGGCGCGACGGTGCTGCCGTCGAGCACCTGGCCGCGTTCGACCGCGCCGACGGCGAAGCCGGCGAGATCGTAGTCGCCCTTGGCGTACATCCCGGGCATCTCAGCCGTCTCGCCGCCGATCAAGGCGCAGCCGACCTCGCGGCAGGCGATGGCGATGCCCTCGAGAATGCTGCGGGCGGCCGCGACGTCGAGCTTGCCGGTGGCGAAATAGTCGAGGAAGAACAGCGGCTCGGCGCCCTGCACGACGAGGTCGTTGACGCACATGGCAACGAGATCGATGCCGATGGTGTCGTGCCGACCGGTGGCGATGGCGATCTTGAGCTTGGTGCCGACGCCGTCGGTCGTCGCCACCAGAATGGGATCCTTGTAGCCTGCCGCCTTCAGATCGAAGAGAGCGCCGAAGCCGCCGAGCGCCGCTTGAGTGCCGGGCCGCGCCGTCGCCTTGGCAAGCGGCTTGATCGCCTCGACCAAGGCGTCGCCGGCATCAATGTCGACGCCCGCATCGCGGTAGCTTTGGCTCTTTATGGCGTCCTCGGTCGTAATAGGCTATTACCGCGACAGGCGCGGCACGGGGACAATACCGGCGATGCGGAACGGTTTGCAATGCTGCTGAGACGCCGGCTTGCGGCAGCGCTGGTGCTGCTGTGCCTCGGCCTCGTCGACGCCGCCGCGGCGGAGGTTCCGGCGCGACGTTTTGACGTCTATGCCGTCTCGCCGGTGCCGGTCGACGTCACCGCCGCCAATGCCGCCGCGGCGCGCGACCAGGCGATCGTCGAAGGGGAGAACCGCGCCTTCGACCTGCTGATGCAGCGCATGACGCTCGCCGCCGATCGCCGCCGGCTGCCGCCGGTTGACGCGGCACTGCTCAACGATCTCGTGCAGGGCTTCGAGGTCGCGCATGAGCGCCGCTCCGACGTGCGCTACCTCGCCGATTTCACCGTCCATTTCCGACCCGAAGCGGTGCGCCAGATGCTGCGCCAGGCGGGCATCGCTTTTGCCGAGACGCCGAGCAAGCCGGTCGTCGTCCTGCCGGTGCTGCATAATGGCGATCAGCTGACGCTGTGGGACGACCCCAGCCCGTGGCGCGACGCCTGGGCGAACGCCAGGCCGGTGCCGGGCCTGGTGCCGTTGATGCGCCCCTTGGGCGAACTCGAAGATGTGCAGGCGATCGACGCCGAAGCGGCGGTGCGCGGCGATGACGAGCGGCTGAAGGCGATCTCGCAGCGCTATGGCGACGCCGACGTGCTGGTGACGCAGGCGAGGCTCCAGACCGGCGGCGAGCAGCACGCCATCGACGTGACCAGCACGCGCTATCCGCCGGGCGTTACGGGCGCCGAGCAGAGCTGGGTCGGATCTGCCGCCGCCAATCCCGGCGAGAGCGATGCCGACCTGATGGGCCGCGCCGTCGCCGACGTCATCGCGCAGGTGGAAGAGGCGTGGAAGGCCGCGAACATGCTCGACACGCGCGAGAGCGGCACGCTCACGGCGCGGGTGCCCACCGGCACGTTGCGCGATTGGCTGGCGGTGCGCGACCGGCTGAGCGGGATCCCGGCGGTGCGCAGCAGCCGGCTCGTCACGCTCGACCGCGAGGAGGCGCGCGTTGAGATCCGTTATGTCGGCGATCCCGATCAGCTTCGTCTTGCGCTCGCCCAGCGCGATCTCGAGCTCAGCGGCGCCGATCCCGACTGGGTGCTGCAGCGGCGCGCCGCCTCGACCTCGCCCCGCTGAGGCTGAGAGCGTGGGCCTGGCCAACCTCATCACTCTCGGGCGGCTGCTGAGCGTGCCGGTGGCGATCTGGCTGGTGCTGACGGGCGAGACTGCCGCCGCCTTCTGGCTGTTCGTCGCCGCCGGGCTTTCCGACGCGGTCGACGGCTTCATCGCCAAGCGCCTCGATCAGCGCTCGCGCCTCGGCGCCTTGCTCGATCCCATTGCCGACAAGGCGCTCCTCGTCAGCATGTATCTGACCTTGGGCATCGCCGGCCATCTGCCCGCGTGGCTGGTCATCCTCGTCGTCTTCCGCGACGCATTGATCATCGGCGGCTTCCTGCTGGTGGCGGCGCTCGGCCAGCCCATGCGCTGGGAGCCGCTGCTCGTGAGCAAGGTCAACACTGCGATGCAGATCGCGTTGGTGGGCGTGGTGCTTGCCGAGCTCGGCCTCGGCCTCGCCTTGCACGCGCTCTCCGCGATTTTGGTCTATGCCACGGGAGCGACGACGGTGATCTCCGGCGCGGGCTATCTCGTGCGCTGGACACGGACGCTCGCCGGGGCGGAGGCGGAGCCGTGACCTCGGGCCAGCGGCAGCAGGTGTATTTCTGGCTGGGCGCGCTCGTCTTCTTCTTCCTGCTCGTCTATCTCCTGAGCCCGATCCTGCTGCCCTTCGTTGCCGGCTCGGCGATCGCTTATTTTCTCGACCCGGCGGTGCACCGACTCGAGCGCTGGCGCGTGCCGCGGGGCCTCGCCACTTTGCTGGCGCTGCTGCTCTTCCTGCTGATGCTGCTCCTGATCTTCGCGCTGCTGGTGCCGCTCGTGCAGCTGCAGGCGGGTGAGCTGGCGCGCCGGGTGCCCGGGATGGTGGCCGATGCCCGCGGCCGCTTCGAGCACCTCATGCAACTCGCCCAGCAGCAGCTCGCGCCCGAGGACGTGGCCAAGCTGCGCGACGCGCTCGGCGCCGGTCTGGGCGATGTCGCCAGTTGGCTCGCGCGGTTCATCCAGCGCGTGCTGACCAGCGGCATCGCGCTAGCCAACCTGCTCTCGCTGATCTTCCTGACGCCGGTGGTGTCCTTCTTTCTGCTGCGTGACTGGGACCGCCTGGTCCGTCGCATCGACAGCTGGCTGCCGCGCCACCATGCCGCCACCATCCGTGAGCAGGCGCGGTTGGTCGACGCGACGCTCTCGGGCTATCTCCACGGCCAGCTTCTGGTCTGCCTCGGCGTCGGCGTCTACTATGCCGCGGCGCTCTCGCTGATCCGCCTTGAGTTCGGCCTCATCATCGGCGTCCTAGCCGGCATTCTCACCTTCATCCCCTATGTCGGTTTCGCCACCGGGCTGGTGCTGGCGCTGGGTCTGGCGCTGCTCCAGTACGGCAGCTTCTCCGGGCTGCTCGCCGTGATCGTCGTCTTTGCCATCGGCCAGGTTCTGGAATCGAACGTGCTCGCGCCGAAGTTCGTCGGCAGGCGCGTCCATCTCCATCCCGTCTGGGTAATCTTCGCACTCCTCGCCTTCGGCAGCGTCTTCGGCTTTCTCGGCGTACTGCTGGCACTGCCAACGGCGGCGGTGATCGGCGTGCTCGTGCGCTTCGCGCTGGCGCGCTATCTCGCGAGCCCGCTCTACGACCCCGCCAATCGGCACGCGTCGGATTAGAAGCGGCGATGGCGCAACTGCCGCTCGACCTGCCGCATCGACCGGCGCTCGGCCGTGCCGACTTCCTGGTGGCGCCGTGCAACCAGGACGCCGTCGCCTGGCTCGATCGCTGGCCGCGCTGGCCGGCGCCTGCGCTGGCGCTCAGCGGACCGCCGGGCAGCGGCAAGACTCATCTTGCCCATGTCTTCGCACAGCGCGCGGCAGCGCGCTTCGTCGACCCCGCCGCGCTCACCACCGAGCGCGTACCCGCGCTGCTCGGCGATGCGGCGGCGGTGATCGTCGACGATGTTGCAGGCGCGCCCGGGGAGCCGCTCCTCCATCTCTACAATCTGCTGGTCGAGCGCGGCGGCCATCTCCTCGTCGCCGACCGCGAGCCGCCCGCGCGCTTGCCGATCGCGCTCGCCGATCTCCGCTCGCGCCTCATCGCCTGTCCCGTGGCAACCGTGGCGGCGCCGGATGAAGCGCTGCTCGGCGCCTTGCTCGTCAAGCTCTTCGCCGACCGCCAGCTCCAGGTGGGGGAGGAGGTGGTCGCCTATCTCACCCTGCAGCTCGACCGCTCCTTTGCCGCCGCGCAGCGCGCGGTCGCCGCCCTCGACGCCGCCTCGCTCGCCGCGCATCGCCGCATCACCGTGCCGCTGGCACGGCGCGTGCTGAGGCTTGAGCCGCGCGAGCGTTAATCGAGACCGCGCAATAATTCCTTGGGCGCCACCACCGCGGTGAGCCGGGCGTGGCGGCGTCCGAGCGACGCCCAGGGGACCTCGATCTGGAAGCTCGCCAGCGCGCCGGCGGGAAACCCTGCGAGTCGCGCGATCAAGGAACCGGTCGCTACGTCTGATAGATACATCGCCAGATCGTGAAATCCCGGGTTGTGACCGACCAGGAGGACGTTGGGAGTGTCGGCGGGCAACCGGCGCAAGCGGGCGAGCAGCTGGCGAGCATCGGCGAGATAAAGCTCGTCCTCGATCAGGATCTGCGGCGGATGCGGAAAGGAGAGGGCGACGATGTCCAGCGTCTGGCGGGTGCGCAGCGAGGGCGAGCACAGCACCAGCGTCGGGGCGAGCCGCTGCTCGGCGATCCAGTGCGCCACCGCCTGGGCGGCGCGTCTTCCGCGCTGCTCGAGCGGCCGCTCGCGGTCCGGACCGCCTTCCTCTTGGGGCACGGCCTTGGCATGGCGCAACAGGTAGAGCTCGCTCATGATTTTCATGCTGGCTGCCATGACATCGCCATCCGGCCGTTATAAACTGGCCCTCCGAGCCAGGGAATGGGGAGTGGAGACGTGGCCGAACCTCTACGCGCTGCGGCGTTGTCGGTCGACGCAAACGCGCCGGCGCGCTTCATCAACCGCGAGCTGAGCTGGCTTGCCTTCAACGAGCGCGTGCTCGCCGAGGCCGACAGTCCTCGCCACCCCTTGCTGGAGAGGCTGCGCTTCCTGTCGATCTCGGCCAACAATCTGGACGAGTTCTTCATGGTTCGCGTCGCCGGCCTCAAAGGCCAAGTGCTGGCCGGCATCGCCACGCCGAGCCAGGACGGGCTCACCCCGGCGCAGCAGCTCGACGCGATCAACCTGCGCGCCGGAAAGCTGATGCGCGACCAGCAGGTAACCTGGCGCGTGCTGCGCCAGCAGCTGGCCGAGGCGGGGATCGCCGTGGTCGGGCCCGAGGAGCTGGCGGCCGATGATTGCGCCTGGCTCGAAGAGCGCTTCATGGCCGAAATCTTCCCGGTGCTGACGCCGCTCGCCATCGATCCCGCCCATCCCTTCCCCTTTATCGCCAATCTCGGCCTGGGCTTGGCGCTGCAGCTCAAGCGCGCCAGCGATGACAGCCGGATGGAAGCACTGCTGCTCATCCCCGGCACCGTCAACCGCTTCGTCCGCCTGCCTGGCAAGGCGGTGCGCTTCCTGCCGGTGGAGCAGATGATCGGGCTCTATCTCGACCATCTCTTCCCCGGCTTCTTGGTCGTGGGCCAGGGTATGTTCCGGATCCTGCGCGACAGCGACATCGAGGTCGAGGAGGAGGCCGAGGATCTCGTGCGGCTGTTCGAAACCGCGCTGAAACGCCGGCGCCGCGGTCATGTGATTCGCCTCGCCGTCGAGATGGGAATGCCGGAGGATCTCCGCGACTTCCTGGTCGAGCAGCTCGACGCCTCGCCCGACGACCTTTTCGTCGCGGAAGGCCTGCTCGGCTTTGCCGACACCAAGCAGCTCATCATCGACGAACGGCCCGACCTCATCTTCACCCCTTACAACCCGCGTTTTCCCGAGCGCATCCGCGATTTCGGCGGCGATTGCTTCGCCGCCATCCGCCAGAAAGACATCGTCGTACACCACCCCTATGAGAGCTTCGACGTGGTGGTGCAGTTCGTCCGCCAGGCGGCGCGCGATCCCGCGGTGGTGGCGGTGAAGCAGACGCTCTACCGCACCAGCGAGGACAGCCCGATCGTGCGCGCGCTGATCGAGGCGGCCGAGGCCGGCAAGTCCGTGACCGCGCTGGTCGAGCTCAAGGCGCGCTTCGACGAGGAACAGAACATACGCTGGGCGCGCGATCTCGAGCGTGCCGGCGTGCAGGTGGTCTACGGCTTCCTCGAGCTCAAGACCCACGCCAAGGTGTCGCTGGTGGTGCGGCGCGAGGCCGGCGCCTTGCGCTCCTATGTGCATTTCGGCACCGGCAACTATCACCCTTACACCGCGCGGGTCTACACCGATCTGAGCTTCTTCACCTGCGATCCGGCGCTCTGCCGCGACGCGCAGCGGCTCTTCAACTACATGACCGGCTACGCCACGCCGGCGACGCTGGAAAAGATCGCGGTGGCGCCGATCAGCCTGCGCCATCGCCTCGTCGAGCTGATCGAGGCGGAGATCGAGCATGCTCGCGCCGGGCGGCCGGCGCAGATCTGGGGCAAGGTCAACGCGCTGGTCGATCCCGCCATCATCGATCTCCTCTACCGCGCCTCGCAGGAGGGCGTGCAGATCGACCTGGTGGTGCGCGGCATCTGCTGCCTGCGCCCCGGCGTCGCCGGACTCTCCGAGAACATCCGCGTCAAGAGCATCATCGGCCGCTTCCTCGAGCACGGCCGCATCGTCTGCTTCGGCAACGGCCACAGGCTGCCCTCGGATGATGCCAAGGTGTTCATTTCCTCGGCCGATTGGATGCCGCGCAATCTCGACTGGCGCGTCGAGGCGCTGGTGCCGATCGAGAACGAGACGGTGCACCGCCAGGTGCTGGACGAGATCATGGGCGCCAACCTGCGCGACCAGGCGCTGTCGTGGCGGCTTTTGCCGGACGGCGAGTATGTGCGCGAGAGCGTGGCGCCGGACGCTTTCAGCGCCCATACTTATTTCATGACCAACCCCAGCCTTTCCGGTCGCGGCAGCGCGCTGCAGCGCGCCCGCACCGCGCCGCGCCTGGTGGCGGAGAAAGCCGAGCCCTGAGCCAGGCACTGCGCATGCGCAGCGCTCTGCGACGGCGATTGCGGCGCGCCCGACCGGGGGGCGGCGGCAACGTCGCCGTGATCGATATCGGCTCCAACTCGCTGCGCCTCGTTGTCTATGACGGCATCCGCCGCTCGCCGCGCACGCTGTTCAACGAGAAGGTGATGTGCGGGCTCGGCCGCGGCCTCGAGGAGACCGGCCGGCTCGACCCCGATGGAATGGCGCTGGCGCGCGACAACCTGCAGCGCTTCGTGGCGCTGGCGCGCGGCATCGGCGTGCGCCGGCTCGACGTGCTGGCCACCGCCGCAGTGCGCGATGCCAGCGACGGGCGCGGCTTCGTCGCCGAGATCGA
>JASHRZ010000014.1 GCA_030037055.1 Alphaproteobacteria bacterium | reverse complement strand
AGTACGATTTCAGCCGGCAGCACACATGAAAAAATCTCGTTCTTCGCATGTGTGCAGGGAATGTGTGCCTCAGAGTGATCGGCGCCTCTCAATGCGAGTCCGGATGAGAGGGGTGCACTACTTAATTCCAAGCTCGGGCGGGCCGCCGGGCGCGCTGCCTCGACCTGGATCAGCTACCCATGATGCCACAAAATCCTATGCTCTCTCCGCCGACTGCCGCGGCGGGAGCACGAAACCAGGCGCCATCAGGATGTGCGTTGCGTCAACACCGCGTTCCGCGATCGGCTTTCCGAGGTCGTTGAAGGAGACTGCGAGCCGGTGCCCGCAGCGGTCGTGCCCGAGGTAGCAGAGTCTCGGCGCAACCGGACTTACCCACTGGCGATCGCCAAGTCCGTCGATTGGATGCGGTGGACGCGCGCTTTATTCATATCGTCCCAGGCCGTGGGAAGCGAGCTGTTGATGTCGATGCCGCGGCGGGCATCCTCGACAACATAAGTATCGAAGCCATCCCTAGGCGCGTCCACAGCGCTCCAGGCGACGCAGAAATCCGTGCCGAGGCCGACGAGGAAGACGCGTTTCAAGCCGCACTCGCGCAAATAGGCGGCGAGCCCTATCGGCCTGCGGTCGGCCTCGTTGAAGGCGGAGTAGCTGTCGACCTTGTTGCAATATCCCTTGCGAAGCACAAACTCGGCGTGGGGAATATCAATGCCTTTGACGGGCTCGGCTCCCGGCGTGCCTTGGACGCAATGGTCCGGCCAGAGCACCTGCGTGCCATAGCAAAGCTCGATCGTCCCGAACGGCTTCTTTCCGGGAGGGGAGGAAGCGAAGGAGATATGGTGAGGGGTGCCAATCCTGCGTCATCACCACATGCCGAAAGCGGCGATTGATCAGCGGCACGATCTGGTCGCCGTCTTTGACGGCGAGCGAGCGCCGGGGACACGTCGATGATGATGAGAACATCGTGCGCGCCAGGCGTGATCTTGCCCGCCGCAAGCGCCCGCCCGCCCGTGCCGAATGCGCCGGCGGTCACCGTGCCGAGAAAGACCCGCCGATCCAGTTGCTGCATATCGCCCCCTCCATGACACCGATGACGAGGACGCGTCGTCGCAAAAACGGCGATGCCGCTTTGCATCGGCGATTCTTGATGAGTGAATAGGAGCCGACAGCGAGCGGTAAACGAAAAAGCCCGCGTCATCGGTCACGGGCGGAGATAAGCCCGCTGCTCGATGCGCACCGCTCGGCCGGCTGTTGGAAATCCTTGTTGGACTCGTCGATTTGCCGGTTGCCGGCTGAGTGGCACTCGCCCGCGCCGCGCTCACGCCGGTGACGCACATTGTATGCTTCTTGAGGCGCGGCGCCAAGAACGACTGGGACGACGTTGTAGCGGATTACCTTGATTCGACATATGCACACTGTGGTAAACTTTTCCGACGCGGGGACGCTCGGCGCCGCCGGCGCGTATATCCGACGCTTGATCGCCGTCCCCTGCTGAGCCGGGGGATCAGCGGCCGAAGGAGGAGAAACACCCGATGCAACGCCTCATGCTCGCCGGTGCGCTCGCGCTGGCCGCCGTCAGCGCGCCGCTTGCCGCCAGCGCCGACTCGCTTGGTTTGGTCGGGCGATGGCATTGGAACTCTTCGCAATCCTCGTCGACCCCGGGAGAAGCGCCGCCGCGCGACGTGCTGCTGGTGATCCAGAGCGCCAGCCCCGCTCATATGCAATGGGAGCTCACGATCGTCGATCCCGCTGGCGCGCGGCACGTGCAATCCTTCAGCGGCAGCGGTGACGGCAAGCCCGCCGCGGTGTCCGGCGCCCCGCCGGGAACGACGGGCGCGCTCACCGTCAGCGCGAATTCCTATGAAGCCGTCTACTCCAATCCCGACGGCAGCTCGGACCGGTCGACCTGCTCGCTCTCGCCCGACCGCCAGAAGCTGACCTGCCACGGCACGGACAGCGACGGCAAGGGCCATTCGGTACCCTATACGGACGTCTACGACCGGCAATAGGCGCTGCGTCTGTGGGAACCCGGGGGGTGATCGCCTCCCGTGACCCGGTGGCGCTCAGCAATGAACGTCCCTGCCACGATCCTCATTAACGTTGCGATCTCTCGAACTTCATCAGGGTCAGCGGTTATCACCGGCCGCCTACAACAGGCCGAATACATGTCCGCACCTGACCCAGCTGCCAAGGGAGCTCCATCAAAAATCTTGCATCGATGGCGCCGTCCATACATGTGCTCCCGAAGCTCCTGCGATCGGGCAAGCGGTGAGAGCGCGTGGAGCCGCTAGGCGCGATGCCCGGCCGAATCGCGCTTGGCCCGATGGTCTCGCCAATCGCCCGACTGGATTCGCGGCAGCAAAGCCGTGTCGCCGTTGAACACGTAAACCCATGCGCTCGGAGTGGAGCTTGTTGCGGCACCCGCTCGCCCGAGTAAGTCCGGATCCGCGAGCCGGACGTACCGTCTTATGAATTTTGACGCTTTGGGCGCGACGGGATTGAATTCCTCGTAATCATCGAATGCCTTAAGCACCGGAATTGCCTCGCCGTCGGTGTCGCCGATTTGAAGCAGCTGCGCCTTCACGCTAGACGATGACACAGCTGTGGTCGGAGGCAGGACTAGGCCGGGATAGGGGCCGGCATCGAAAACAACGCCTGCAATCTTGCATGGCCCGAGATCTTTTATTGGGTTCCATATGCCGGATCTCGTTCATTTCGCCGTGCATCAGTGTGCCATAGACTGCGAGGAGCACCGGACGGGGCCTTATGTTGAGTTTCTGCTGTAGGCTTTCGAATCCCCGCAGCAAATACCGCTCGAGAATGGCGTGGGTCGGCATCTGCATCAGCTCGAACCAGAATCGAAACATGGGTTCCATATCGTCCTTTCTCAGGAACTCCTCACACTCGCTGAGATACGCGATGGGCTCGAAAAAATTGAGCAGCGCGTCGACCCGCACCAGCTTGTTCTGCTCGGCCTCGTCCAGATCGTCGGGATAGACGAGGCATTTCTCCATGACAGGCACAAACTCATCAAAGAACTAGCAGTCGAAGTCGTGCCTAGCACGATCGTCGATCTTGTTCATCTAGTAGAACTGCCGGTAGAGCTCGCTAAGCAGCGTCAGGAACTGGGATCGTCGGTGTTCGTGCTTGTCGCTCATGCTCCCTCAGTTGCTGCACAGTCAAAAGAGCCAATGAAGACAAAAATCGCCGTTAGCACCGCACCGATTCCTTGGAGCAATATCCGGACGTCCTCTACAGAGTGGTCCTTGTGCCAGGCTATCATCTCACGCACTTTGCAGTGCGGCGAACCTACGGGCGTGAGCACCAATGCCCGCCGGGTTCGTGCTGTCGGAGCTCAATTCATCGGATATTGGCGGACCCGACACGATTCGAACGTGCGACCTCTGCCTTCGGAGGGCAGCGCTCTATCCAGCTGAGCTACGGGTCCCCAAGCCTGGAACCTTAGGCCAAACGCCCACCGCGGCGCAACAAGCTGCCCCCCTCGGCGCTAAGGTTACTCGGCGTTAAGCTTCCGCCGGTATAAAATTGCCCCGATAGCCCTGCTCCCGGTCAAAGTGCCGCCCGATGTCCTGTGCTCCGCGCCTTGCCGCCCTCGCGCTCCTCGCGCTGCCGCTGCTCGCGCTGCCGCCGGCCGCCGCCTCGGGCGGGCCTGCCGACGACGAGTGGAGCCAGGTCGCGGCGCCGCTGCCG
>JASHRZ010000201.1 GCA_030037055.1 Alphaproteobacteria bacterium | reverse complement strand
GGTGGCGGCGCTGCTGCGCGGCGAAGGCCTCGCCGTGGCGCGGCGCTCGCTCGCCGAGCCCATCGCGCCGGACACCGACATCTATCTCGGCGACACGCTAGGCGAGCTCGGCCTGTTCTATCGGCTGGCCGGGATCGCCTTCATCGGCGGCTCGCTGGTACCGCGCGGCGGGCACAATCCGCTCGAGGCGGCGCTGCTCGACTGTGCCGTTCTGCACGGGCCCGATATGAGCAATTGCGCCGCCCTCGCCCGCGACCTCGACGCCGCGGGCGCGGCGCTCACGGTGCGCGACGGCGAGGCGCTCGCAGCCGCGGTGGCGCGGCTGCTGGGCGATCCGACCGAGCGTGCGCGGCGCGCCGCCGCCGGACTCGAGGTCGCGGCCGCGAACCGCGCCGTGCTCACGGCAGTGATGGAGCGCATCGCGCCCTGGCTCGACCGGCTGATGCCGCATGCCAGCTCCGCCTACGCCTGAGCTTTGGGCGCGGCGGGGGCTGGTCTCCTCTCTGCTGCAGCCGCTGGCCTGGTGCTATACGCTCGGCGCCGATTCGCGCCGGCGCTGGACGCAGCCTTGGCAGGCACCAGTGCCGGTGATCTGCATCGGCAATCTGGTGGCGGGCGGTGCCGGCAAGACGCCGGTGACGCTGTCGCTGGCGCGGCTGCTGGCGGCGCGCGGCCGCAGCGTGCATGTCCTCAGCCGCGGCTATGGCGGCAGCCTTGCCGGGCCGGTCGCGGTCGATCGCGCCCGCCACAGCGCGGGCGAGGTGGGCGACGAGCCGCTGCTCCTCGCCGAGGCCGCGCCCTGCTGGGTGGCGCGCGACCGCGTCGCCGGCGCAAAAGCCGCGATCGCCGCCGGAGCGAGGCTGCTGCTGCTCGATGACGGCCTGCAGAATCCGCACCTTGCCAAGACGCTGTCGCTTGTGGTGGTCGATGGCCACTACGGCTTCGGCAATGGCCGCGTGCTGCCGGCGGGGCCGCTGCGCGAACGGCTTGCCCCGGCGCTGGCGCGCGCCGAGGCGGTGGTGCTGATGGGCGAGGACACGGCGGGGATCGCGCCGCTGCTTTCAGGCAAGACGCTGCTCCGGGCGCGGCTCTCGGCGACGAATGGCGGCGATGTGGCAGGCCGCAAGCTGGTCGCCTTCGCCGGCATCGGCCGGCCGGAGAAATTCTTCGCGAGCCTTGCGGCGGAAGGCGGCCTGCTGGTCGCGCGGCACGGCTTCGCCGACCATCATCGCTACCGCGAGAGCGAGCTGGCGCGGCTGCAGGCGGAGGCGGCGGAGGCGGGCGCAAGGCTGATTACCACCGCCAAGGATCGCGTGCGGCTTCCCGCAAGCTGGCGTGCCCGCGTCGGCGTGCTCGAGGTGACGGTCGCCTGGGAAGATGCGGCGGCGCTCGACGCCTTGCTGGAGCGCGCGGGCGATGGCTGAGCGGCGGCTGCGGCATCTCCTCGAGGGCGCGGGCGCGGCGCTGGTCTATGCCGGCTTCCGCGCACTGCCGGTGGCGGCCGCCTCGGCGCTCGGCGGCTTTCTCGCGCGCAGCATCGGCCCGCGTCTCGCCTTCAGCCGGCGCGCGCAGGCGAATTTGCGCCATGCGCTGCCGGAGATCGGCGAGGCGGAGCGCGAGCGCATCATCCGCGGCATGTGGGACAATCTCGGCCGGGTCGTCGCCGAATACCCCCATCTCGGCGAGTACCGCGTCTATGAGCGCGGCGGCCGCGTCGAGATCGTCGGCGCTGAGCACATCCGCGCGCAGGCGGCACCGGGGCGGCGTGCCTTCTTCTTCTCCGGCCATTTCGGCAATTGGGAGGTGCCGACGCTCGCCGTGACCCAGGCCGGCCTCGAGGTGGTCGAGATGTACCGCGCCGCCAACAACCCCTTCGTCGACCAGCTCATCAGCCATTCCCGCCGCGTCGTCGGCTCGGAGCTCGCGGCCAAGGGCAGCGCTGGCGCGCGGCGCATGCTGGCGGCGATGAAGAGCGGCCGGCACATCGCCATGCTGGTCGACCAGAAGAAGAATGACGGCATCGCCGTCCCGTTCTTCGGCCGCGACGCCATGACCGAGCACAGCCTCGCCGTCTTCGCGCTGCGCTTCGATTGCGCGGTAGTGCCGGTGCGCACCGACCGGCTCCCCCACGCGCGCTTCCGCATCACCGTCGAGCCGCCGCTCCCCGTGATGCGCAGCGGCGACGAGGCGGCCGACACGCTGGCGCTGATGACGCGGGTGAACCAGGTGCTGGAGCGCTGGATCCGCGAGCGGCCGGATCATTGGTTCTGGCTGCACCGGCGCTGGCCGGAGTGAGCGTGCCGCTCAGCGCGGCGCCGCCTGCGCCATCGGGCCGATGGCGAGCGCGGGATCGAGGCGGACCTCGTACCAATTGAGCGCCCAATGAAGATGCGGGCCGGTGACGCGGCCGGTGGCGCCGACCACGCCGATCGGCGTGCCGGCCTCGACATGCTGGCCGAGGACGACATCCAACCGGTCCATGTGCTGGTAGGTGGTCGCAAGCCCGTAGCCGTGATCGATGATGACGGTGCCGCCGGTGAAGAAGAGATCGGGCTCGGCGAGGCTCACCGTGCCGGCGGCGGCGGCGAGCACCGGCGCGCCGCGGGGTGCCGCGATGTCGAGCCCCATATGCGGCGCGCGCGGCTCACCGTTGAGGATGCGCTGGCTGCCATAGACGCCTGAGATCGGTCCCAACGCCGGCCAGACGAACCGCTCCGCGAAAAAGCCGAGATCGCTGTCGACGGCGCGCGCCCGGCTCACGGCCAGCGCCTCGCGCTTGATCCGCTCCTGCAGCGCGGGGTCGGGAGTGACCTGCTCCGGCGGCAGGCCGTCGATACGCTGGATGTCGTAGCGGCGTTGTACTACGGCGAGAGCGCGATGCACGCCTCTGCCGTCGGCGAAGACAACGTCGAGGCTCGCCGATGCCGGCGCGTCGCGGCCGAAGCCGAAGATGAAGCCGCCATCGGGCGCAACGCGCAGGACGCGGCCGTCGAGGGTCACTTTGGCGCCGGGCTCCGTGCGGCCATGCACGAGCCCGCCTTGCTCGATCGCGCCGTCGAGCACGAGCGTGTCGGCGAGGCAGGGGCGGCAGAAGAGGAGCGCGAGGAAGAAGCCGATCAGCGCGAGCGGGCGCTGCAAGAAGATCGTGCGTCCTTCAGACAACCCGTTCGATCGCGTTGCGATCGAAACCTCCGGGGCCGACCGCAAGCGGTCGGCCGGGTTGCCCGCCCTTCGGGCGCTCCTCAGGATGAGGAAGGCCGAGAATGGCATCCGGCAGATGCAGCAAGGAACCTCCCTCATCCTGAGGAGCGGCGCGTAGCGCCGCATCGCGACGGACGCACGGGCGGATTTGCAGCGCGTCACAGCAGCGAGCCTTGGCCGGACGCGGCTTTCTTCGGTTTGGGTGCAGCGCGCTTGCCGCCATCGACGGTGGCGGCGAGCTTGCCGTCGTGGAACTCGATGCTGAGGGCGTCGCCGGGGGCAAGCGCGCGCGCGCTGTCGACGACCATGCCGGCTGCGTCGCGGATGATGGCGAAGCCGCGCGCCAGCGTATCGCGCAGCGTCTGGCCATAGGTCTCGAGCCGGCCGCCGACGCCGTCAAGGCGATGACGCTCATGCGCCAGGAAGCGCGCCATGGCGTAACGCAGCCGCGGCAGCGCGTCGGCCAGACGCGCGCGCGCGCGCTCGAGCAGCGCCGCCAGCGCCGCACCGGAGAGCCGCTCGCCGGCAACGTCGAGGCGGTGGCAGCGCAGGGCGAGCAGCGCGCGGAAACTCACCAGCAGCCGCTCGGCACGGTCGTCGAGGCGCTGGCGCGCGGTGTCGAGCAGGCCCAGCGGATCCGGCAGGCCGCGCGCCAGACCCTCGACGCGCGCGCGCCGCTCGGCCAAGAGCCGCGACAGGCTGCCGGAAAGCCGCACCGCCTTGCCGTCAAGCTCGGCCAGCAGATCGAGCCGCACCGGCACCGCCATCTCCGCGGCGGCGCTCGGCGTCGGCGCCCGCCGGTCGCTGGCATAGTCGATGAGCGTGGTGTCGGTCTCGTGGCCGATGGCGGAGATCAGCGGTATCGCGGAAGAGGCCGCGGCGCGGACGACGATCTCTTCGTTGAAGGCCATGAGATCCTCGAGACTGCCGCCGCCGCGGGCGACGATGAGGAGGTCGGGCCGCGGCACCCTGCCGCCGGGAGCGAGCCGGTTGAAGCCTTCGATCGCCGCCGCCACTTGCGCCGCCGCGCCCTCGCCCTGCACCGCCACCGGCCAGAGCAGAACAGGACGCGGGAAGCGGTCGGCGAGGCGATGCAGGATGTCGCGGATGACGGCGCCGGTGGGCGAGGTGATGATGCCGATGACGCCCGGCAGGAAGGGCAGCTTGCGCTTGCGCTCCTCGGCGAAAAGGCCTTCGGCGGCAAGCCGCTTGCGCCGCTCTTCCAGCAGCTTGAGCAGCGCGCCGATGCCGGCCAGCTCCATCGTCTCGATGACGATCTGATATTTCGAGCGGCCGGGATATGTGGTGAGGCGGCCGGTGCAGACCACTTCCATGCCGTCCTCGGGCTTCAGCGTAAGCCGCTGCGCCGTGCCGCGCCAGGCGACGCCGTCGAGCACCGCGTCGGCGTCCTTCAAGGCGAAATAGCAATGGCCGGAGCTGTGGCGCTTGAAGCCGGTGAGCTCGCCGCGCACGCGAACATAGGAGAAGCCCTGCTCGATGCTGCGCTTCAGCGCCGCCGAAAGCTCGCTCACGGTATATTCCGGCAGATTAGGCTTGAGCGGCGACTCGCCCAACGGCGATGAGAGAGGGGTTCCGGCCATCATCGGCTATGATACAAGACCGCGCGGGGCCAAGGAAACCAACGGGAGCGACGTCTTCATGCGGGTACTCGTCATCGGCTCGGGCGGGCGCGAGCACGCGCTCGCCTGGGCGATCGCGGCCTCGCCGCTCTGCGATGCGCTCTATTGCGCGCCGGGCAATCCCGGCATCGCCGAGGAAGCGGTGTGCGTTCCCGTGCCGGCCAGCGATCTCGACGGCATCCTCGCGCTGGCGCGGCGCGAGCGCATCGACTTCGCCGTCGTCGGACCGGAAGCGCCGCTGGTGGCTGGCCTCGTCGACCGGCTCGAGGCGGCCGGCATCGCCGCCTTCGGTCCCAACGCGGCGGCGGCGGCGCTCGAGGGGTCGAAGGGCTTCATGAAGGATCTCTGCGCCAAATATGCGATCCCGACCGCCGCCTATGGCCGCTTCCGCGACGCCGAGGCGGCGCGCGATTTCGTGCGCCGTCGCGGCGCACCGATCGTCGTCAAGGCCGACGGGCTCGCCGCCGGCAAGGGCGTCACCGTCGCGATGACGATGGAAGACGCTCTCGCCGCCATCGACGAGGCGATGATCGCCAGGCGCTTCGGCGCGGCGGGCGCGGAGCTGGTGGTGGAGGAGTTCCTCGCCGGCGAAGAGGCGAGCTTCTTCGCTCTGGTCGACGGTAGCCACGCGCTGGCGCTCGCCGCGGCGCAGGACCATAAACGTGTGGGGGAGGGCGACACCGGGCCCAATACCGGCGGCATGGGCGCCTATTCGCCGGCGCCCTGCGTCAGCCCCGCGATCGAGCGCGAGGTGATGGCGCGCATCATCGAGCCTACGGTGCGCGCGATGGCGGCGGAAGGCCGCGCCTATAAGGGCGTTCTCTATGCCGGGCTGATGCTGACCGACGACGGGCCGAAGCTCATCGAATACAATGTCCGTTTCGGCGATCCCGAATGCCAGGTGCTGCTGCCGCGGCTGATGAGCGATCTGCTGCCGGCGCTGATCGCCACGCGCGACGGCGTGCTCGACGGCTTCGATCTGCGCTGGCATGACGAGGCCGCGCTCTGCGTCGTGCTCGCCGCCAAGGGCTATCCCGGCGATCCCCTGATAGGCACGGAGATCGAGGGGCTCGCCGAGGCGGCGAGCGATCCCGCGGTCAAGATCTTCCATGCCGGCACGAGGCGCGAGGGCGGGCGGCTGCTGGCGGATGGCGGCCGCGTGCTCGACGTGGTGGCGCTGGGGCGCGACCTGGCGGCGGCGCGCGACAAGGCGTACGCCGCGATCGACCGCATTCGCTGGCCCGGCGGCTTCTGGCGGCGCGACATCGGCTGGCGCGCGCTCGGCCGGCGATGAGGCGTAAGCCGCAGCTTCCGGCGCGCAAGGATCGGCGGAAGCTGCTGCGCGTCGCCGGCTTGCCGGCGGTCGCGGCGCTCTTCGGCACCGCGCCGGAGCGCGTCGAGCGCCTCTTCTTCGACGAGCGCCTCAAAGGCGCGGTTGGGCCGTTCTGCGCCACGCTGGCGCGGGCGCGCAAGCCCTACCGCCTCGTGCCCGAGAACGAGCTCGCGCGCATCGCCGGCAGCGTGCTGCATGGCGGCGTGGTGGCGGTGGCCGAGCCGCGGCCGTTGCCGCCGCTCGACCTCGCCGAGGCGCCGGAATGGGCGCGCGACGGCCTCCCGCTGCTGCTGCTCGACGGCATCGGCAACCCGCATAATCTGGGCGCCATCGCGCGCAGCGCGGCGTTCTTCGGCCTCACGCGGCTGGTGCTCTCCGACCATCCGGCGCAGGCGGCGCCATCGGATGCGAGTTACCGCGTCGCCGAGGGCGGGCTCGAGCATCTCGCACTTTATCGCGCGACGAATTTCGCGGCGGCGCTGCGCCGCCTGGCGCGGAGCTACTGCGTGCTCGGCACTGCGATCGACCGCGGCACGGACATCGCTGCGCTGGCGCCGGCTGCGCGGCCGCCGGCGCTGGTGCTGGGCAATGAGGAAACCGGGCTGTCGCGCGCGACGCTGGAGGCCTGCGAGGAAATCGTCACCATCACCGGATCGGGCCGGGTGCAGTCGCTCAACGTCTCGGTCAGCGCCGGCATCCTGCTCTACGCGCTGCGGCAGCGGCGCGCCGCGCCGGTTTAGCGACGCTCGGAGCGGTTGCATCGTAAATTGCGTTACATGGCCGCCTATCTCGTTCCTGACGCGCAGGCATGAATGGCTCCTTCGACGCAGCGCAAAGCGCTCGTTGCGGCGGTCTTCGGCCGAGATCGCCATCATCGATCGGGCCGCCGATTCCAGCGGCCGCTCGCGGACGGATTTCGTACGCGACGCGGCGATGCGTGAAGCCGAAGCGGTATTGACGGAGAAGTCCCTCCTCCGCATGACGCGCGGCGGCTTCGCGGCGTTCTTGGCCGCGATCGCCGCGCCGGACACGCGGTTCCGGGGATGGTCGAACTCTTCGGACGCGCCTTGGAAAAGCATCGCCGAGAAAAGCCGAGCCATGGCGCGCTCGGCTCCCGAACCGCTGAACCGGCAGCATGACACCGCGCGCTTTTCCTTTGGCAAACCCGCGCTTGATCACAGGTTCAAAACGCGCGCGATCGAACCAGCCCTGTCCTTGGCAGCGCAGAAAGGGCGTGCTGCCGGCATTCCGGGCGGTGTAGAATTTCCGGGCGTGGGTGCCGGCCGGTTCGGCCGGGCGCGGCGAACACGCGGTTCCAACAGGTGTGGTGCTTTGGCCGTGCGACAACCAATCTGAGGAACAGCAGCATGGAGATGCAGGCCGCGGTCTTCCGCAAGGTGCACGAGCCTCTCGCAATCGAGGCGGTGGAGATCGACAAGCCCTGGGGGCGCGAGGTGCTCGTGCGCACCGCGGCCACCGGCGTCTGCCACAGCGATCTTCACGTCGTCGACGGGCTCGGACGCTTTCCCCTCGACCGGCCGATCGTGCTCGGCCATGAGGGATCGGGGATCGTCGAGGCGGTGGGCGCCGAGGTCACCTCCGTGCGGCCGGGCGATCACGTGGTGGCCTGCCTGTCCGGCTTCTGCGGCAGCTGCGCCCAATGCCTTTCCGGCCATCCCAATCTTTGCACCGGTGGCATGGTCACGCGCCAGGACAGCGCGACGCCGCGGCTGTCGCAGGCCGGCACGCCCTTCCGCCAGTTCCTCGGCGTCTCGAGCTATGCCGAGCACATGCTGCTGCACGAGAATTCGCTGGTGCGCATCGATCCGGAGCTGCCGCTCGACCGGGCGGCACTGGTCGGCTGCGGCGTACTCACCGGCGTCGGCGCGGCGCTGCGCACCTCCGGCCTCCAGGCGGGACAGACGGTGGCGGTGTTCGGCTGCGGCGGGGTCGGCCTCTCGATCATCCAGGGGGCGCGCATCGGCGGCGCGCGCCAGATCATCGGCGTCGATGTCTTCCCCTCCAAGCTGGAGATGGCGCGCCGCCTCGGCGCGACGGAAGTCGTGAACGGCGCCGAGGAGGATCCGGTCAAGGCGGTGCGCGTGCTCACCGGCGGCGCCGGCGTCGACCACGCCTTCGAAGCCGTCGGTACGTCGAAACTTGTGCGCCAGGCGATCGAAAGCCTCGCCATTCGCGGCACCGCCACCATCGTCGGCGTCCTGCCGCCGGACGCGATGATCGAATTCCCCTGGATGGCGATCCGTCCGGAATGCCGCGTGCAGACCTCGCGGATGGGCTCGAACCGCTTCCGCAGCGACATCCCGCTCTATCTCGACTTCTACCGCCAGGGCCGGCTCCGGCTCGACGAGATGGTGACCAAGCGCGGACGGCTCGAAGACATCAACGAGGCGTTTCGGGCGATGAAGGCGGGCGAGGTCGCCCGCACCGTCCTCACCTTCGACTGAAGCCCGGCTCGGGCGGCGCCCAATCGTTCATTCCCGAGGGAGGCGCGCTCATGCGCATTCACAATCTCTATGTCGACGCCGAGGGCGAGACGCATTTCCGCGACATCGAGATCGAGTGGGTCGAGGAACGTCCCGGCGGCAGGCTCTCGCGCCGCCTGCCCGCCAGCGGGATCATCTTCCGCGAGACCGCCGGCGATTACGACCTCGACTGGCATCGCGCGCCGCGCCGGCAATACATCATCAATCTCGACGCCGGAGTGAAGATCACCGCCAGCGACGGCGAGAGCCGCATCATCGGCGCGGGCGAGGTCATCCTGGTCGAGGACATCACCGGCAAGGGCCATCTCTCGCAGGCGGTCAACGGCATGCGGCGCCACTCGATCTTCGTGCCGGTGGATTAGGATCG
>JASHRZ010000200.1 GCA_030037055.1 Alphaproteobacteria bacterium | reverse complement strand
ACCGCTTGCAGAAGCGTTTCCTGCTGCTGCTCTCGGCGACGCCCGTGCAGAACGGCCTGCTCGAGCTCTACCATCTCCTGACGCTGCTGCAGCCGGGCATTTTCAAGACGCAGAGGGAATTCAAGGCCGCCTATGTGACGCCCGGCAAGCCGCGCGAGCCGGCGAACTCCGATCGCCTGCGCGACCTGATGCGCAGCGTCATGATCCGCAACACGCGTGCGCTCGCCGGCGTGCGCCTGCCGCCGCGCCACGCCTCTACGCTGCGCGCCCAGCCGAGCGAGGCCGAGGCCCTTTGCTATCGCGAGCTGACGGCGCTGGCGCGCGAACTCGGCGCGGACCCTCGGCGCAGACTGTCCCTGCAACATCTGCTGAGCGCCGCCGGATCCTCGCCGGCCGCCGCCGCCGCCGCGATCGCGCGGTTCGCGGCTCATGAGGCGCAGGACGAGCGCTGGAACGCGCTGCGGCACCGCTACGAGACCATCCTAGCCGGTGCCAAGGAAGCCGCGCTCTGCGCATTGCTGGAGCGCAATCCCGACGAGAAGAAGATGGTCTTCGTCCATCACCGGCACAGCCTCGTGCATCTCGCCGGCCTGCTGCGCCGCCGGGCAATCGCGCTGTCGACCTTCGATGGCGGCATGACCGGGCCGGAAAAGGACGCTGCGGTCGACGCCTTTCGCAACGAGGTATCGGTCTTGCTGTGCAGCGAGACCGGCGGCGAGGGGCGCAACCTGCAATTCTGCAATACGATGATCAACTTCGACATTCCCTGGAACCCGATGGCCATCGAGCAGCGCATCGGCCGGATCGACCGCATCGGCCAAACGCGCGAGGTCTTCGTCTTCAACCTGGTGGCGAGCGGCACCATCGAAGACGAGGTGCTGCGCATCCTCGAGGAAAAGATCAACATGTTCGAGCTGGTGGTCGGAGAAGTCGGCGCGATCCTCGGCGACATCGACGAGGAGCAGGATTTCTCGACGCTTGTGCTCGAGGCTTGGCTCCACAGCACGGCCGAGGCGCCGCATCTCGCCTTTGCCGCACTGGAGGAGCGGTTGACCGCAGCCCGCCGCCATTACGACGACGTGAAACAGCTCGACGATTCGCTGTTCGGCGAGGGATTGGAGGCGGCTTGAAATGAACCGGCTGCAAGCTTTCGCCGCCGATCTGCTCGAGCGCGAAGGAGCGTTGGTCGAGCCGATCGAGCCGGAGGGGCTCGAGGTGCTCGCGCCGCCGCAACTGCAGCAGGCGATCGGTATCCCCGACCTTTGCCGTCTCGGCTTCGGCGCCAGCTTGCCGCCGGGAGCGCGGCGAGTCGGCATCGAGGCCGACTGGCTGGCCCGCTTCGCCGGGGTGATCGGCGAGCGCGGGAAGTGGATGCGGCGCGTGCTGCGCCCGAGCAATCCGCCGCTCGCCGGGGTCGAACGCTTGCTGGAGCATGAGCTGGCGCTGCCCAATGCGACTTTTCGGCTGCGCTGCGCAGGCCCGGTCTGGACGCGCTATCTGATCCTCGATTTTCGCTTCACTGCGCTCTCCGACGAGAAGCGCGAGGGGCTGCTGAAGCTCGGCATCAATTTGGCGACTGGAGCGGTGATCGACGACGCGCTGGAGCGGCTGATGTCGCGCCTGGACACGCAGGCGGAGGAGGAAAGCCTCCCGGAAGGCGTCGATCTGCCGCCGCCTTGGGATCGCCAGCGCGTTCTCGATCTTGTGAGCCGGACGTTGCGGCCGCTTCTGGAGCGAGAGATAGCGCCCTTTGCCGCGAGTTTGCAGCGGCGGCTCGCGCGCGACCAGGCGCGCCTGCGCGACTATCACAACCGGCTGTTCCAAGACGCCGCCCGCCGTCTGGCAACGCTGCCCGATGGCGAGGATAGGCGCCAGCGCGAGCGGCAGCGCGCCGAGGCGATCCAGCGCGAATACCGTGTCCGGCTCGACGACCTCGGCCGCAAATACGCGCTCAGGGTGACGGCGGAGTGGGTGCAAACGCTCGAGCTGGTCATGCCGGTGCAGCGGCTCGAATTGCTGATCCGGCGGCGGAAAGGCGAACGAGTGGTCCACACGGACTGGAACCCGCTGGCGCGGCGGCTGGAGCCTCTGCCTTGCGCATTCGCTCATGCCGCCGATCGCGTCCGCCTGGTGTGCGACGACGCGCTGCATATCGTCGGCGCGGAGGGGCTTGCCGCCTGCGCCAGCTGCGGCAGACCCTATTGCCGCGTCTGCCATCCCCGCGCTTGCCCGAAGTGCCGCCGCAGCGAGACGACGCTCATAGTGGCTCTCGGCCAAGCAGGGTTGCCGCTGCGCGGATCGCCCTTAGCATGGCGCGGCTTATCCGCCGGAGGCGACAATGAAGCTGGCATTCCTGGGCCTGGGCGTGATGGGTTATCCGATGGCGGGGCATCTCGCAAAGGCGGGCCATCAGGTCACGGTCTATAACCGCACCGCCGTCAAGGCGGCGGCCTGGGTAAAGGAGCATGGCGGCACCCATCGCCCGACGCCTGCTGCCGCGGCGGAAGGCGCCGAGATCGTCTTCACCTGCGTCGGCAATGACGACGACGTGCGCGCGGTGGTGGCGGGCGAGGCGGGCGCCTTTGCCGGCATGGCGCGCGGCGCCGTCCTCGCCGATCACACCACCGCCTCGGCCGAGCTGGCGCGCGAGATGGCGGCGCTTGCCCGGCAGAAGGGCCTGGGCTTTCTCGATGCGCCGGTCTCGGGCGGCCAAGCGGGCGCCGTCAACGGCAAGCTCACCATCATGGTCGGCGGCGATCCGGCGATCTTCGACAAGGTGCGGCCGGTGATGGCGCATTATGGCCGCGCCGTGACCTTGATGGGCCCGGCCGGCAACGGCCAACTCACCAAGATGGTGAACCAGATCTGCATCGCCGGGCTGGTGCAGGCACTGGCCGAAGGGCTCAATTTCGCCATGCGCGCCGGGCTCGATCCCAAGCTCGTCGTCGAAACCATTGCCAAGGGGGCGGCGCAGTCCTGGCAGATGGAGAACCGCGCGCATACCATGGTCGAGGGCAAGTTCGAGTTCGGCTTTGCCGTCGATTGGATGCGCAAGGATCTCGCCATCTGCCTCGCCGAGGCGCGGCGCAACCGCTCGGCGTTGCCGGTGACGGCGCTGGTCGATCAATTCTACGAGCGCGTCCAGGAGCGCGGCGGTAGTCGCTGGGACACGTCGAGCCTCATTCACTTGCTGGCGAATCCGTAAAGCGGTTGGAGCCGGTCTCAGGCGCGATCGCGCGGCGGGGATGGATCGGTGCCGCAACGCCTATGAGCAGAGGGAAAGCAGGTTTTTCGCCGGAGCCATCAATGTCCAGCGACCATGAGCGTGTCCCGCAACGGGGCCACCATGCGAAATGGCTCGCTTGGCTGACCTTGGCGGCCGGCGCGGCGATGTGCGTCGTCGCCGTTTTGCTTTCCTGATGTCGCACCCGCCGCCCCGTTGTTTGTTTAAAAGCAACGGCTTAACGGTCACAATGCAGCTCCTCACGAAGCTCGGCGGCGTCCGGAAGAATAACAAAGGTTTAACTTGGCTCGCCCGCTCCGCTGCGCGGTAATGGACACCAGCGGCTCTGCCGCGCCGCCCGCCCAACCCCCTTGGCGGGCAAAGACCCCAGCCCCGCCTGCATGCCTTTTCCTCCAAAGCTGCAGGCGGGGCGCCTCTACCTGATCTTGGTCCCTTTGCGGGCATCGCCGCTTCGGCAACGGCGTTGCAGCGCCGGCGCGGCGGGATAAAGTGTCGCCAGCCAAGGGAATTGGACATGTCGAGTCCGCTCTTCACGCCGATCGCGCTGCGCCAATTGACGCTCGCCAACCGAATCGTCGTCTCGCCCATGTGCCAATACAGTGCCGAGGAGGGGAGCGCCACCGACTGGCATCTGCTGCATCTAGGCTCGCTGGCGGTGGGCGGCGCGGGGCTGCTGATGATCGAAGCTACCGCGGTCGAGGCGGCCGGGCGCATTACGCTGGGCTGTCTCGGCCTTTACAGCGATGCCAACGAGGCGGCGCTGGCGCGGGCGATCGCCGCCTGTCGCCGCTATGGCAACACGCCGCTCGGCATCCAGCTTGCCCATG
>JASHRZ010000199.1 GCA_030037055.1 Alphaproteobacteria bacterium | reverse complement strand
CAATCTTGCGGCGATCCTCGAGTCGGAAGGAAGGCTTGGCGAGGCGCGGCACCATCGCGACGAGGCCTATCGCCGCCAGAGCGTCTTCGTGCAACCGGCCGCAGCCGAGGCGCGGCGCGTGCTGCTGCTGGCGGCTTCGGGCTATGGAAACGTGCCGATCGAGAATCTGTTGCCGCCGGCAACGGTGACGCGCATCACCTGGTTCGTCGACTATGCGAAGCCCGGCGAGGCCGATCGCCTGCCGCAATTCGATCTCGTCTTCAACGCCGCCGGCGATCCCGACATGGCGGGACCGCTCTTGCCGGAGGTCGCAGAATTTCTCGTGCGGCTCAAGAAGCCGCTGCTCAACCCGCCCGATAGGGTGGCGCGCACCCAGCGGCATCTCCTGCCGGAGCTGCTGGGTGGCATCGACGGTGTCGTGGTGCCGCCGGTGGTGCGGCTTCCGCGCGACGCGCTCGGCGATCCCCGCCATGCCGCAGGCACCGGGTTTCCGCTCATCCTGCGGCCGGCGGGCTCCCATGGCGGCCAGGGCGTGACGCTGATCGAGACGCCCGACCAGCTTGCCGCGGCGCCGCTCGGCGAGGCGGAGACCTTCTATCTCACCGCCTATCGCGACTACCGCTCGCCCGACCGGTATTTCCGCAAATACCGCATGATCTTCGTCGACCGCGAGCCTTATCCCTATCACCTCGCGATCTCGCAGCATTGGCTCGTCCACTATTTCTCCGCCGACATGCTGCATCCGTCCTGGAAGCGGGCCGAGGAGGAGCGCTTTTTCGAGGCGCCGGCGCCGGCGCTCGGCAGGAAGGCGATGGCGGCGCTGGCCGAGATCGGCCGACGCCTCGATCTCGATTTCTGCGGCATCGATTTCGCGCTCGACGGCGCGGGCAACGTTTTGGTGTTCGAGGCCAATGCGACCATGCTGGTGCATTTGAAGGACGCGCCCGAGACCTTCGCCTACAAGCACCGTCACGTGCCGAAGATCTTTGACGCTTTCGCGGCAATGGTGGCGCGAAGGCTCGCCGGTCAGACGCGCTGAAACAGCCAGACGCCGTCCGCGCGCTCCTGGCGCGCGATGCCGCCCGATGCCACCGCGCGCGCGAGATGCGCCATGGTCTCGCCGATGGCGAATCCCAACTGATGGCGGTCGAGCGCGCGGCGGAAGAGCATCGGGACGATCTCGGCGCCGGTGCGCGGCCGATCACAGACGGCGACGATCTCGGCGAGGCGCTCGGCATGCAGCCGGCGCAGCTCGCCGATGCGCGCATGAAGGCCATAGAACGGCAGATGGTGTGACGGCAGCACGAAGGCGTCGGCGGGCACCGCGCGCTCGAGCGTGTCGAGCGAGGCGAGAAAGCTGCCAAGCGGATCCTGGTCACTGCCGCGCGGCCAGAGGCTGACATTGGGCGAGATTTTGGGCAGCACCTGGTCGCCGGCGATGAGCAGGTTCAAGGCCGGGCAATAGAGACAAGCATGCTCCGGCGCATGGCCGCGGCCGATGATGACGCGCCAACGATGCCCGCCGATCGCCAGCTCCATGCCGTCCTCGAGCCGCCGGTAGCGGTCCGGCACCGGCGAGACCAGGCTGCGGTAGCTGCCCGGCCGGCTGGTCCTGACCGTCTCCTCGAGATTGCCGAAGCCGATCTGACGGTAGAAGTCAACGAGGTCGGCGTGGAAGGTTCCCGGCCGGTCGGCAATGGCGCGGCGGGCATGCTCCCATTCGCCGGCGGTGGTCCACAGCTCGATGCCGAGCCGCTCGGCGAGCCAGCCGGCAAGGCCCATATGGTCGGGATGGAAATGCGTGCAGATGAGCCGCGTCACCTTCGGTCCGTCGAGCGCCTCGGCCAGCACTTGCCGCCACAATTCCCTGGTCTCGTCGGAATTGATGCCAGTGTCGACGATCGCCCAGCCCTCGCCGTCATCGACGAGCCAGAGATTGATGTGGTTCAGCTGAAACGGCAGCGGCATGCGCAGCCAGCGCAGGCCCGGAGCCACTTTGATCGCGGTGCCGGGGGGCGGCGGCGCCGCGTTCGGGAAGCGCAGCGCGGCGAGACCGCCCTCGGCCGCGCTCATGCGCCGGGCGTCCGCTCGAACACCGCGGCGATGCCCTGGCCGACGCCGATGCACATGGTGACCAGCGCATAGCGCCCGCCGGTGTGGTGCAGCTGCCGTATGGCGGTGAGCGCGAGCCGCGCGCCGGAGGCGCCGAGCGGGTGGCCGATGGCGATGGCGCCGCCATTGGGATTGACGCGGGCATCGGCGAAATCGAGATCGAGCAGCTTGAGGCAGCCGAGCACCTGGCTGGCGAAGGCTTCGTTGAGCTCGATGACGTCGATGTCCTTGAGGCGAAGCCCGGCGCGCTCCAGCGCCTTCTTCGAGGCCGGCACGGGCCCCAGCCCCATCACCCGCGGCTCGACGCCGGCGATGGCCGCGGAGACGACGCGCGCCATCGGCGCCCGGCCCGCCTTCTCGCCGGCGCGCTTGCTGCCGACAATCAGCGCCGCCGCGCCGTCATTGATGCCCGAAGCATTGCCGGCAGTGACGACGCCGTTGGGAAAGAGCGGCTTCAGCTCGCTCAAGCGCTCCATCGTGGTGTTGGGGCGCGGATGTTCGTCCTGCGCGATCACCGTCTCGCCGCCCTTCTTGGCGCCGGCCACGCTCACCGGCAGCAGCTCCCGGTCGTAGAACCCCGCGGCCTTGGCGCGCGCGTATTTCTCCTGCGAGGCCAGCGCGAAGCGGTCGCTCGCCTCGCGGCTGATGGCATGGTCATGGGCGACGTTGTCGGCGGTCTCCGGCATAGTGTCCTGGCCGAAGGCCTTGGCGAAACGTGGGTTGGGGAAGCGCGCGCCGATGGTGCTGTCGAAGAGCTTCATCTCGCGGCTGTAGGCGCTCTCGGCCTTGGCCATGACGAAGGGCGCGCGGCTCATGCTTTCAACGCCGCCGGCGATGAAGAGATCGCCCTGGCCGCAGCTCGCGGCGCGCGCAGCGTCGACCAGCGCGGCAAGCCCACTGCCGCAGAGCCGGTTGACGGTGAGGCCACCGATCTCGGTCGGCAGGCCGGCCAAGAGCGCCGCATGGCGCGCCACGTTGCGCGAATCCTCGCCCGCCTGGTTGGTGCAGCCGACTACCGCATCCTCGTAATCGCCTGGCTTGAAGGGATTGCGGTTCACCAGCTCCTTGATCACGCCGCCCAGCAGATCATCCGGCCGGACCGGGGCTAGGCCGCCGGCATGCCGGCCGATCGGCGTGCGCAGACCGTCATAGACGTAAGCATGCTCCATGGCTTTTCCCCTTTGGCCTGATGGGCTTGCCGAACGGAAGAACCTTTCGCGCGATGCGGCGCAGCCTAGGCCGCGCGCCCGGCATCGGCAAGCGGCGAGCCGGCATGGCTGCGTTGAGCGCGGGAGCGGCGCCGGCCGGGTGCACGGACCTTGCCGTCCATAGTCCGCGATGCCATGGATAGCACCTCAGCCTCCGGCCTGCCGTGCCCAGTTGTCCGCTTCAGGTTTCTCTCGTGCGACCGACGCTCATCCGATTATCAACATTGCCGCTGATCGCCTGGCCCTTGGTCGCGAAGCGGCCGAACGCACGGCCTGCCCGAGGCCGCAGGCCTCGGGCACCTTCCCCCGCCAGGGGGCAACGAGGTCTGTGAACGCCGTGAGCCTGATGGGGAGGCATGCATGCGTGATTTTAACCAGCCGCGGCGGTCGGCGGCGGTTGCGGGCGAGGCGATGGCGGCCACTTCGCACCCGCTGGCGACGCTTACCGCGCTCGACGTGCTGCGCGCGGGCGGCAATGCGGTCGACGCCGCCATCGCCGCCTCGGCGGTGCTGTGCGTGGCCGAGCCTCACATGACCGGGATCGGCGGCGACTGCTTCGTGCTCTACGCGCCCAAGGCGCAGGCCGTGCCGCTGGCACTCAACGGCTCCGGCGGCGCGCCGCTCAAGGCCACGGTCGAGTGGTATCGCGAGCGCGGCTTTTCCGAGATCCCGG
>JASHRZ010000013.1 GCA_030037055.1 Alphaproteobacteria bacterium | reverse complement strand
CACCAACTCGCTGATCGACGCGCTCTCCGACGAGGGCCTGGTGACGCTCTTGGCCGAGCCCAACCTGACCGCGACCTCGGGCCAGACCGCGAGCTTCCTCGCCGGCGGCGAATTCCCGATCCCGGTCGCGCAAAGCGGCACGACCGGCGCTGCCGGCACGACCGCGATCACGATCGAGTTCAAGCAATTCGGCGTGGCGCTCGACTTCGTGCCGACGGTCCTGTCGAGCGACCGCATCAGCCTCAGGGTGCGGCCCGAGGTGAGCGAGCTCACGACGGTGGGCGCGGTCACCATCGAGGGCATCACCGTGCCGGCCCTCACCGTGCGCCGGGCCGAGACGACGGTCGAGCTCGGCAGCGGCCAGAGCTTCGCCATCGCCGGCCTCATCCAGAACAACGTCACCCAGAACCTGCAGAAATTCCCGTGGCTGGGCGACGTGCCGATCCTCGGCCAGCTCTTCCGCTCGGATCAGTTCCAGCGCAACGAGAGCGAGCTGGTCGTCATCGTGACGCCCTATGTCGTCCGGCCGGTGGCAACGGCGAACCGTCTCCTGGCGCCCACCGACGGCTACGTGCCGAGCTCGGACAAGAACCTCGTGCTCTACGGCGAGGAGTACAAGCCGCAAGTGCTGAAGACGGGAGCCGCGCCCGTCAGCCGTACCGGCACCGGCCTGATCGGCCCCAGCGGCTTTGATCTTCAATGAGGGTAGCCATGACCAGACCATCGCTTTTCCGGATCTGCCTCGCCCTCGGCCTGTTGGTTGCCGGCTGCACGCCGTCCACTTCGGAATGGACGCCGGCAGAGGCGCCGAAGGCGCCGCGCGTCGACTATGTGCGGCTGCAGCACGAGGCCGTGTTCAAGCCGGCTAGCCCCGACTTCGCCAACGGCGAAGCGAGCAGCCTGACCAGCTTCCTCAGCGAGGCCGGCGTCACTGCCGAGGACCATGTCTATTTCGAGGCCGCGTCGGATGATCAGCTCAGCCTGTCGCGCATCGGCCGCCTTGCCAAGGTCATGGAACGCCAGGGCGTCGGCGCGCAAACCCTGCCGCCGGCCGCCGGGCTCGCGCCCGACCGCGTCCGGGTCGTGGTCGAACGCTATGTCGTCACGCCGCCGAATTGCCCGAACTGGACCGGGCCCGCGGTCGGCGACCATGCTAACCAGACCAGCAGCAATTTCGGCTGCTCCGATGCCACCAATTTCAGTCTGATGGTGGCCGATCCGCGCGACCTCGTCATCGGCCGCACGCCCGATCCGGCGCAAGGCGATGCGGCCCTCGCCGCGGCCACGCGCTACCGCGAGGGCAGAGTCAAGTCGCCGTCGGGACAAGGCGCCAGCACGACCTACGTCCAGCAGCAGACCAGCGGCGGCGGCGGTGGCGGTGGCGGCGGTGGATCGGCCGAAACCGGACAATAGCAGCATGATGGGCGAGGCGGCCAAGGCGGAGCCGATCACCGGCAGCAGACTGCGTTTCGTCGCCTGCGTCGCCGACGACGTCACGCGCGAGGCGGTGAGCCGCGCCGTCGCCCAGCTTGGCTGGTCCAACGCCAAGGTGCGTGCCGGCGGCCTCGAGGCGGCGCGGCGGTCGATCGACATCACCACGCCGCCGAGTCTGGTGCTCGTCGATCTCTCCGACGCGTCGGACCCGGTCGAGGGCATGCATGAGCTGGCGCAGCTCTGCGGCCCGCAGACGCATTTTCTCGCCATCGGCTCGATCAACGACGTGAGCCTCTATCGCCAGCTCGTCGCGCTTGGCGTCGCCGACTACCTGGTCAAGCCGGTGTCGAGCGAGCTGCTGTGCGAGGCCTTCGCCTCGGCGATCCGCAGCTACGCCTCCCCCAGCGAGGCGCGCTCGACGCAGCTCTTCGCCTTCGTCGGCGCGCGCGGCGGCGTGGGCACGACGACACTCGCCGTTTCGACCGCCTGGCTGCTGGTGCACGAGTTCAAGCTGCGCGCGGCACTCATCGACCTCGACCTCCATTTCGGCAACCTCGCGCTCAGCCTCGATCTCGAGCCGGGACGCGGCCTGCGCGAGGCGCTGGAGAATCCCGAACGTACCGACAGCATGTTGCTGGCCTCGGCGATGGTTACGCAGGGGGAGAAGCTGCCGATACTCGCTACCGAGGAGTCGCTCCTGGACCAGCTCGTCTTCGACGGCGGCGCCGTGGCGCCGCTGCTCTCGGCGCTGTCGCAGGATTATGATTGTCTCGTCGTCGATCTGCCGCGCACGCTCGACGCCATGGGCCGCCAGGTGATCGCGCTCGCCGATGCGACCATCATCGTCACCGACCTTTCGCTGTCGGCCCTGCGCGACGCGGTTCGGCTCTCCGATCTCGCCAAGGCGCTGGAAAGCCGCGCGAAGCCGCTCCTGGTCGCCAATCAGGTGGGCGCCGATCACCGCGGCGAGATCGGGCGGTCCGAGTTCGAGCGCGGGGTAGGCGGCCCGGTCGACTACGCCGTGCCTTTCGACGTCAAGGCGATGGTGGCCGCGGCGCATAGCGGCAAGGCGCTGCCGGAAGCGGCCGGCGGCAGCAAGGCGGCCCTAGAGCTTCGCAAGCTTGCCGCGCGGCTTGCCGGACGGGAAGAGGAGAAACCGCGGGGCGGCTTGCTGTCCAGGTTCAAGAAGTGATGTTTGGCAAACGCGACAGCGAAGGCGGCCTTCAGGCCCGGATACATGCGCTGAACGCACGACGCGTCGAGCGGCCGGCCGGCGCTCACGCGGCCGCGCCGGCGCAACCTGCGCGCGACAAGGCCCGCCCGGAAACCAGCGTTGAGGAAGCGCGGCTCGTCGTCGAGCCGGCGATCGCCGCCGCGATGGACGCCACCGCCGTCCGCGGCAAGTCGCGGAGCGAGATCGGGCGCCAGGTCGACGAAATCGTTCGCGCGACGCTCGAACAGAAGCAGATGACGATGTCGGCGCTCAATCAGCGCGACCTCGTCACGCTGCTGGTCAATAGCATCGTCGAGAAACAGAAGCGCGACGCGCCAGCAGCCGAGCCGGGCCGCGCGGCGCAGGCTGTCGGGAGCCGCGCGGCGATCGACGAGGCCATCCCGCGCATCTATCCGCTGGTGATGGAGCGCATCGACCCCGAGGTCGCCGCCAAGCTGCAGCGTACGGAGCTCGCGCGCCAGCTCCAGGCGGTGATCGGCGAGATCCTGATCGAGCAGAAGATCCAGCTCAACCAGCTCGAGCAGCGCGACCTCGTCACGGTACTGCTCGACGACATGCTGGGACTGGGACCGCTCGAGCCGCTGTTGGCGGACGAGACGATCAGCGACATCATGGCGAACGGTCCCAAGCAGGTCTACATCGAGCGTCGCGGCAAGCTCGAGCTCACCGACGTCTCGTTCCGCGACAATGCGCATGTCATGAGCGTCGCAACGCGCATCGTCACACAGGTCGGCCGGCGCATCGACGAGTCGACGCCGCTTGTCGACGCGCGGCTGGCCGATGGCAGCCGCGTCAACATCATCGCGCCGCCGCTCGCCATCGACGGTACCGCGATCTCGATCCGCAAGTTCTCCAAGAAGACCATCAACCTGGACTCCATGGCGAAGTCCGGAAGCATCTCGCCCGAGATGGCGGTGGTGCTGAAGATCGCCGCGCGCTCGCGCCTCAACATCCTGATTTCCGGCGGCACCGGCTCGGGCAAGACGACAACGCTCAACGCGATGTCGCAGATGATCGACGAGGGCGAGCGCATCTGCACCATCGAGGATGCCGCCGAGCTGCAGCTGCTGCAGCCGCACGTTGTGCGCCTCGAGACGCGGCCGCCCAATCTTGAAGGCAAGGGCGAGATAACGATGCGCGATCTCGTCAAGAACACGCTGCGCATGCGTCCCGACCGCATCATCCTGGGCGAGATCCGCGGCGCCGAGGCGCTCGACATGCTGCAGGCGATGAATACCGGCCATGACGGCTCGCTCTGCACCATTCACGCCAACCGGCCGCGCGAGGCGCTCACTCGTCTTGAGAACATGGTCGGCATGTCCGGCGTCAACCTCCCGGCCAAGGCGGTGCGCCAGCAGATCGCCGCCGCGGTGCACATGGTCATCCAGGTGAGCCGCATGCGCGACGGCGCGCGGCGCGTCACGGGGATCACCGAGATCGTCGGCATGGAGGGCGAGATCATCACCACCCAGGATCTCTTCACCTATCAATACGAAGGGGAGGGGGCCGACGGCAAGCTCCAAGGCAGCTTCAAGTCGAGCGGCCTCAGGCCGCATTTTACGCCGCGCGCCGAATATTACGGTCTCGATCGTGCGTTGCTGGAGGCGATCGGATGAACAGACTTTTCGCAGATCCCATGCTGGTCGTCCTCGCTCTCGGCATCGGCGTCGCGCTGCTCTGCCTGTTGCTCGCCTTCAGCGATGACAGCGGCAAGAAGCAGGCCAAGCGCGTCGATCGCCTCAAGTCGCGCGGCCAGGGCGGCCCGATCGCCAAGGCGCTTCAGCTGCGACGCGATGCCGGGGACAAGGGCAGGATCTCCCAGCTGGTGCTGCGCTACGTGCCGCGGCCGGAGCTGCTGCGCGAGCGCCTCCACCGCACCGGGCGGTCGATCAGCCTCGGCGCCTACGGCGTCGGCTGCCTCGTCGTCGGCGTGATCGCCGCCGGCGTCGTGCTCGTGATGGGCTTCTCGCTCTTGCTGGCGTTGCCGACCGCGTTGCTCGTCGGCTTGTGGCTGCCGCATCTCTTCATCGGCTTGCTGGCGCAACGGCGCGCCAACCGCTTCGCAAAGCAATTCCCTGAGGCGATCGCGCTGATGGTGCGCGGCCTCAAATCGGGCTTGCCGATCACCGAGACCTTTCAGATCGTCGGCAACGAGGTACTGGATCCCGTCGGCGGCGAGTTCCGTCAGGTCAGCGACCAGATCCGGCTCGGCCATCCTCCGGAGCAGGCGCTGTGGGACGCGGCCAAGCGCGTCGGCACGCCGGAGCTGAAATTCCTCGTGGTGACGCTTTCGATCCAGCGTGAGACCGGCGGCAACCTCGCCGAGACGCTGGAGAACCTCGACAACATCCTGCGCCGGCGCCGTCAGATGAAGCTCAAGGTCAAGGCGATGTCCTCCGAGGCGCGGGCGAGCGCGATGATCATCGGCGCACTGCCCTTCATCATGATGGGCGTACTGACGGTGGTGAACAGCGCCTACATCGCGCTGCTCTTCACCACCGACCGCGGCCATCACATGCTGATGGCGGCCGCTGCCAGCTTGAGCCTCGGCGTTGCCGTCATGACCAAGATGGTGAAATTCGACATATGACCCTGCCAGCCCTCAACCTCGGCTCCCTGACGCTCAACGAGACGACGATCGCCGTCCTCGCGGGCATGCTCGTCTTCATCAGCATCATCGCGCTCGGCAACGCGCTGGTGCCGCACGATCCCATGGCATCGCGCCTGCGCAGCCATCAGAAGCGGCGCGAGCAGCTGCGCGCCGGACTCCTTGTGCGCAACACCGTCAACGACCGCAAGCGCGCCTCGGTGGGCATGCTCAAGGGAATACTCGACCGCTTGCAGCTGCTGCGCGGCGACGAGGCGCGCAAGACCACCGACCAACTCGCCCAAGCCGGCTGGCGCTCGCGCGATGCCCTGGTGATCTATCTCGGCCTGAGGCTGGCGCTGCCCTTCCTCGGCGCCATCGCCGCGATGTTCCTGCTGGTCGCCTTCATGCCGCAGGCCACGGGCATGAACAAGCTGCTGGGGGTGCTCGCGGCCGGCATCGTCTCCGCCTTCGTGCCGGTCTATGGCCTCAAACAGGCGATCAAGGGCCGCCAGGCACGGCTGCGCCGGCAGCTGCCGGACGGGCTCGATCTCCTGGTGATCTGCGCCGAGGCGGGGCTGAGCCTCGACGCCGCG
>JASHRZ010000012.1 GCA_030037055.1 Alphaproteobacteria bacterium | reverse complement strand
CAGTCGAGCTAGCGCTGGACGGGCTGCGCCGACGGCTGCAGGGCTTGCCGCTCGACGAGCGGATCGATTTCGAGAGGGTTTGAGCGTCGGCGACCTGCCGGCGCCTGTAGCGCGTCGCGACGCGAGCGCTATCGGTCTCGACGCCGCTTGCCCGGGGCGGGCGAAGCGGCGTCGCGGCGGGACGATCAGACGAGGGCGTCGATCTGTGTCGATGTCATCGCTCCGACCTGCGTCGAGTTGAAGCCGCCGACCTGCGTCACGGTCAGCGCCGCAAGCTGGGTCGTGGTCAGCCCTGGGATCTGCGTCGTCGTGATCTCTCCGATCTCGGTCGCGGTCAGCCCTTTGATCTGGGTGGTGGTCAGGCTGCCGATCTGCGTCACCGACAGGGCGGTGAGCTGCCCCGCGCTGAGCGCACCGACGTCGGTCGCGGTCAGGCCGCCGAGCTGGGTCGTCGTCAGGTTGCCGATCTCGGTGGTGCTCAGCCCGCCGAGCTGGGTCGTGCTCAGCGCGCCGAGCTGCGTCGCGGTCAGCGCCCCGGCCTGGGTGGTGTTCAGCTCGCCGATCTCGGTCGTGGTCAGGCCCTTGACCTGCGTCGCGGTCAAGGCGGCGATCTGCGTCGCGGCCAGACCCGCAACTTGGCTCGCGGTCAGGACGCTGAGCTGTGCGGCCGTCAGGCTGACGATCTGCGAGGTGGAAAGCGAGTCGAGGGCGGTGGCCGTCAGAGCGGCGATATCGGTGGTGCTGATCGCCGCGATCTGTGTGCCGTTCAAAGCACCGACCTCGGTGGAGGTCATATCTGCAGCTTGTGCGGCGTCGATTGCCTGAATATCGGTGACGGTGAGATTCTGAATCGCCGTCGTCGAGAGGGCAGCGAACTGAGCCGGCGTCAGCAGGGTGATCAGGGACGTCATCGAATGTGCTCCACGCGTCAGAACCGCATCAGTCAAAAGATCGCATTTGGGCGATTCACCGCAGAGTGAGACTAGACAGCAACGCGTGAAAAAAAGCCTAATTCCACAAGACCGGTTCGAGCCGCGTCGATACTCGATGGCCGCGCCGCGGCGCGGCGCCGGTATCCACGGAATCTGCAAGCAAGGCACGCGGGTTATCGCCAGCCAACGCCGCGATGAACGCGGCTCTGCGCGCGTGCCGCAGCGCGATCAGCCCGCTTGCTTCGGGGCTGCTTTTATTGCCGGACAGGACTGGACGCGACTAAAAAAATCGGTATGTAAGATGCGTATTAATTTCTGCCGCGTTGCGATTACTTAAATTTTGCGGGATTGTAGTTACCAATCATTAAGCTTGACGTGCCAATGTCGCGACGGCGGAAAACGCGCCGGTGACGGAGCAATCATGCAGATCCAGGTCGTCCCCGTGCTCAGTGACGTCGGAGAAACAATTCCCGAATTCCCGGCGCCTGACGCGTTGGAGGAGATGTTGGAGTACCTGATCAAGGCTGATGCGCTGTCTCTCCGCCCCGTCTTCCGCCCTTGAAGGACCGGCTTGTGCGAAGCGCCAGCACCGATCTTGGCGGCCGGCTCATTGCCAAGGCCCGACCGTACCAGGTCGTCACGCTTTCCAAGGTCGCATGACGCCTCCCCAAGCCGGCGCGGCCGTGGCGATCGTGCCGCCGCCCGAGCGCACCGCGCACCGCGTCGAAGGCGTCGTGCCGGCGGCGTTCGCGGCCGCGATGCAAAAGGCGGCAGCGCAAAAACTCGACCTGATCGAGCTGCTGTCGGCGGTCGAGACGCTGGTCGGCGCCGGTCAAAAGTCGCTCGCCCTGCTGCTCTATAAGATCTGGATCGCGCATAACCCGGAGCATCCGTCGCGGCACCTCGCCTGGTTCAACTACGGCGTCGCACTCTCCGATGCCGGCGACCTCGCGGGCGCCCGGGACGCCTTCCTCGAAGCGGTCGCGCTGAACAGGGATTTCCTGCCGCCGCTCATCAATCTGGGATCGGTGCTGGAGCGGATGGGCGCGGCCGACCAGGCAATCCTGCGCTGCTATGAGGTTGTGAACGCGCTTGCCGCGGTCGACGGCAACGCGGTCGCCTACAAGACGACAGCGCTGAAACAGATCGGCAGGATACTCGAGAACGCCCGCTACGACGAGAACGCCGAAGCCGTGCTGCGGCTGAGTCTCGAGATCAACCCGCATCAGCGGGAGCCGATCCAGCATTGGATCTGGCTGCGCCAGGGCTTGTGCAAGTGGCCGGTGCTGACGCCCTGGGCCAGTGTCACGCGCAATCTGCTGATGCAGAACTTCTATCCGCTCTCGCTCGCGGCCTATGCGGATGATCCGCTGTTCCAGCTGGGCACGGCCTATCTTTACAGCAAGACCGATGTCGGCCGGCCGCCGATTTCCCCCGCCGGCGGCTGGCCGAAGCCGGAGGGCGCCCGCCGGCGGAAGCTGCGCATCGGCTACGTCTCGTCGGATCTGCGCGCACACGCCGTGGGATATCTGACCAGCGAGCTGTTCGAGCTTCATGATCGCCGGAAGGTCGAGGTCTTCGCCTATTACTGCGGCATCCGGCCGGAAGACGCGACCAAAGCGAGAATCCGGAGCACCGTCGATCACTGGATCGAGATCAGCGACCTCAGCGATCATCAGGCCGCCCGCCGCATCGTCGATGACGGAATCGACATCCTGGTCGACCTCAACGGCTATTCGAAGGACGGACGGACCAAGCTCTTCGCCTTGCGGCCGGCGCCGATCATCGTCAACTGGCTGGGATATCCCGGCACGATGGGCAGCCCCCATCACCACTACATCATCGCCGACGGCTACATCATTCCGCCGGACCATGAGATCTACTACTCGGAAAAGGTCTTGCGCCTGCCCTGCTACCAGCCGAACGACCGCAAGCGCATCATCGCTGGCACGCCGCCGTCGCGCCGGGAGGCTGGGCTGCCGGAGGCAGGCACGGTCTATTGCTGCTTCAACGGCATGCAGAAGATCACGCCCCCCGTCTTCGAGCGCTGGATGACCATCCTGTCGCGCGTGCCGGACAGCGTGCTGTGGTTCCTCGCCGGCGGCGAGGATACGCAGGAGCGGCTGCGACAGCTTGCGACGCGCTCCGGCGTCGCGCGGGAGAGGCTGATCTTCGTCGAGCGGAAACCCAATCACGAGCATCTGCTGCGCTTCGCGCTCGCCGATGTGTTCCTGGATACCTGGCCCTACGGCGCGCACACCACCGCCTCCGACGCTCTCTGGATGGGGGTGCCCGTCCTGACGGTCTCCGGCCGCGGCTTCGCTTCGCGCGTCTGTGGCAGCCTGGTCCATGCCGCCGGGCTGGGCGAGCTGGTCTGCGACAGCTTCGAGCACTATGTCGACCGGGCGGTAGCGCTGGGCCGCAACCGGGCCATGCTCCAGCGATACAAGGAACGGCTGGTCGCCAATCGCGACCATTGCACGCTGTTCGACACGCCGCTCCTCGTGTGCAAGCTGGAAGCGCTCTATGCCGGGATGTGGGAGGATTATCGCCGCGGCAAGCTGCCGGCGCCGAACCTGATCAATCTCGATCGCTATTACGAGGTCGGCTGTCAGGAAGAAACGGAAGCCTTGGGGTTCCTGTCGCGTGAAGAGTATCACCGGCGCTATCGCATGGGGCTCGCCTACCGCGACGGGGTTTCGCCGCTGCCGGCCGACGGCCGGCTGTGGCCGCCTGCCTGCTGAGGGAAGGTAGATGTCCGCTCGTTACGCGATGATCACGCCCTATTGCAAGGAGGACGAAGGTCTCCTCCGGCGCTGCATCGACAGCGTGCGCAACCAGTCCGTCCGCTGCGACCACTTGCTCATCGCCGACGGCTTTCCGCAGGCGTGGATCGACAGGCGACCGGTGCGGCATATCAAGCTCGATCGGGCGCATGGCGACGCCGGCAATGCCGCGCGCGGCATTGGCGCGCTGCTGGCCATTGCCGAGGAATATGACGGGATCGGCTTCATCGACGCCGACAACTGGCTCGACGTCAATCACATCGAGGCCTGCCTGGAGGCCGCCTCCACATGCGAGGGAGGCGCGTCGCACTGCGATTATGTCATCGCTCAGCGCCGGTTCCGTCGTCCCGACGAAACGGTCATGCCGATCCCGGAAGAGATTGGGCATGTCGACACCAACTGCTTCTTCTTCTTGCGCGGCGCGTTCAGCGTCGTGCCGCGCTGGGCGACCATGCCGAAGGCGATGGCTCTCGTCGGCGACCGCGTGTTCCTGATGATGCTCCGGCAGCAGCCGTTTCGGCATGTCCGCGCGGAGAAGATCACCGTGAATTATCATTGCATCTGGGAATCCTGTTATTGGCAACTGGGCGAGCGCCCGCCCGAGCGAGCGAAGCCCAATGTCGATGCCAACAAGGTCGGCGCCTGGCTGAGATCGCTGCCAACGCGAGAGCTTGAGATCGTCTATCGCCTGGTCGGCGTCGCGGTGATCGGAGCGCCGCGACCGGAGGAACGCGACGCCGGAAAGGAAGGCGCCGGCCCCGGATCGCGAAATGCCCCCTGCGCCTGCGGCTCGGGCAAGCGATTCAAGAGGTGCCATGGCGCTTTGACGAGCCGGGTTGGATAGCCGATTGGCTCGAGCGTCGGCCGATCCGCGAGGAAATTTCCCGAAAGGGGCGAAGCAGGATGGCTTTGCTGGATGAAATCTACGAGCGCGGCGAGGTCGTAACCCCCAAAGGGGAAGTCCTGAAAGTACATTCGGGCATTTCCCGCGAGGAAGGCGAATTCATCTACAATTTGATCCGGAACGATCGGCGCATCAGCCGCACGCTTGAAGTCGGATGCGCCTACGGACTTTCATCATTGAACATATGCGCGGCTTTGAAGGGACGAAACGGTGCAAAGCACATCATCCTCGATCCGTTCCAGAATACCCAATGGCAGTCCGTGGGAATCTCGAACCTTCGCCGCGAAGGATTGAGCTGGTTCGAGCTTGTGGAAGAGCGGTCCGAATTCGCATTGCCTCGACTGGCTGCCGAGCGCGAAAGCCAGTTCGATTTCGTTTTCATCGATGGCTGGCACACTTTCGATCACACGATGATCGACTGTTTCTACGCGACGCGCCTTCTGGGCATCGGCGGCTACCTTGTCATCGATGACGCCAATTTTCCGTCAATCGCCCGAGTGATCCGTTATTTGGAGAATTATCCGTGCTACCAACGCCACGGGAGCGTCAAGATCGCTTCCGCCAACGACATAAGCTCGCTCGTCGCCTTGCAAAAGCGCACCGAGGATTTAAGACCATGGAATTGGTATGCCGATTTCTAGTCGCAGCCGAGGGGCAAGGACCGCCGGACCCCAAGCGCGCTACTCTCACCTCGATTTGCGGCGAAAGAACAGGTTTTCGCCAAAGCTGGAAGCTCCTCAAACGCCGGTTGGATGGCCTTCCGTACGGCGCTGTCGCTGCCGGGACGAAAGCGATCGTGCGTCTCGACAATGATCAGATTGACCCTTGAAAGCCACTCCGCCGCTGCCTGAGAGAAAACCTCGAGTTCCGCACCCTCGATATCGACCTTAAGCATGTCCACCACGGCAAATTCCGTCATCCAAGGGAGAGCCGGGCGTGCAGCCTCTCGTCAATTTCTCCTCCGGGCCCATCCGATCCGATACTCGCACGCCCCATGCGGCAAGCGACGATCCGTCCTCGCTCTCGGTGTGAAGGTTGACCAAGCCGTTCCGCGACCAGATGGCAGTGCACCCGATCGCCCAGAGCGGCCGTATTCGCGACCATCAATCCGAAGTTATCGGCCTCCGGCTCGACCGAAAGGATTTCGGCGTCGGGGTATTTCAAACCGAAGAAGACTGTCGCAAGGCCGATATTCGCGCCCAAATGGACGATCGTCTTGAGGGAGCGGGAAGATTTGGACTATCGTATTCATCCCTTACGAAGATCTGATGATAGGTCGGGACGTCGCTTGTGCTCAGACGCAGGCTGACATCGTAATTCTCTTCCGGGACTGAAACAGAAATCCTTTCTGCGATGACGGTCTTTTCGCCCACGCGCACGCCAAAAAGACCGTGGAGCCGAGGAATTTCTTTCAGTATGGCCTCGTGAATATAAACTCCGGAACACATTTGAAATACAGCGGGCTTGAACCTCTCCCAAGAGATTGCAAGGGACCATTTGACAAGTCGTAGGTGCCCTTGCTCCGATGGCTGTCGTGCACGACCGTGTTATCGACCGTCGAAAGCCGTAAAAAACCCTCGCCAGTGCGGGTGAATCGCTTTCACCTCATAAAAGTCTACACCGTCCATGAAGACCTCCCCATCGTGGTGACGGTGATTAGAGAGCACATCGAGCGCCATACGCCGTATGAGCTTTTTTGACGCATAAGCCGAACATTTCGACCGACCTATATCTCCCATTGCCGGCATCTCCAGCGCTTCCCGGCCGGCCCAGCTAACCGAAATGTTGCGGCGATTGTGCGCGGAGATGGATAATAACGGCTTAAGAACGGCGGAACGCTCCGCGGGACGCCTTTGCTGCGGATTTACCCTTTGGCAATCATAGGGGCGCAGGATTGGCTTCTCTCAGGCGAGCGTTCGGATCGGCTGATTTCCGAGAAGCATGACGACCTCCATGAGCGTCGATTCGCAACATACGCACGCGCCTGAGGCGGTGATCAAGGACCGCCGGAAGCACCCACGCACCGAGACCTATTGGCGCGGCATCCTGAGGACGTCGAGCCGAAGTCTTGATTGCCGCATCATCGACGTGTCGGCGGAAGGGGCGCAGGTTCGTCTGGTTACGCCACAGATCGGCCCCGCCGTCGCTGTCGGCGAAACCGTCATGCTCTGGGTTCGAGGCATTGCACGCATGATCGGCACGGTCGCCTGGCTGCGGAAGACCTCGATCGGGCTGCACATCACCAACCCGCAGACGATCGCGGACTGGACCGCGGCGATTTCCAAGCACGCCAAAGACGACCGCGGTCGCGTCGCCGGCACGAAACTTCCGGCGGAAAAATGAACCGCGAGGCGACTGGAACGAACCGCACGGACATTGATCGGGGCGATACGAGTTCCGACATCCTCGTCCTGAAACCTGCCGCAGAGAGTGCGCCGGCTGGGAACGAAAAACCCGCAGGAACCGAGGATTCCTGCGGGTCTCAATGGTGGAGCAGAGGGGGATCGAACCCCTGACCTCGACATTGCGAACGTCGCGCTCTCCCAACTGAGCTACTGCCCCGCGACGGCCGGCGACTATGTGGGCGGGCGGCAGGGGCTGTCAAGGCTGAGCGCGTCCGGCGCGGCCTTGCGCCGCCGGCGCGCCGCGGCTAGCTTACGGCCGCTTCGCGAGGGGGTCGGGCGGACTCATGGGCGGTTTCCTGATTCCGGTCATCGATGTCGTTATCGTGCTCCTGCACATCTATTGGTGGATCGTCATCATCTCGGCGGTGATGAGCTGGCTCATCGCCTTCAACGTCATCAACACCTACAGCCGCCCCGTCGCCATGATCGGCGACTTCCTCTACCGCGCGACCGAGCCGGCGCTCCGTCCGATCCGCCAGTTCCTGCCCAATCTCGGCGGCCTCGACATCTCGCCGATCATCCTGCTGCTGATCCTGTGGTTCATCGAGCGCGAGCTGATACAAGTCGAGTTCTACGTCGCGCGGCTCTAGGAGCCGCGGGCGCACTCCCTTTCGCCGTGGTGCCGGACGGCGTACGGCTGGCCGTGCGGCTGACGCCCAAGGCCGCGGCTTCGCGAATTCTCGGGCTGATCGAGGATGGCAGCGGCGGGGTCGCGCTCAAAGCGGCGGTGACGGCGCCGGCCGAAGCGGGCAAGGCCAATGACGCGCTGATGGCGTTGCTGGCCGAGACGCTCGGCCTCAAGCGGCGCAACCTCCGTCTTCTGCTCGGCGCCGCCGACCGGAGCAAGCTTCTGCACATCGCCGGCGATCCGGCGGCGCTCGCCGCCCGGCTCGAGGAAAGGCTCGGCCCATGGTTGAGACGCGGCTGATCGACGGCAAAGCCGCGGCCCAAGCGCTGCGCGCGCGCGTCGCCGCCGCCGCGGCGGCGCTCAAGGCGCAGCATGCCATCGTGCCGGGGCTCGCCGCGGTGCTGGTGGGCGCCGACCCCTCCAGCGAGATCTATGTGCGCGGCAAGGCCAAAGCGACGCGCGCGGCCGGGCTCGACAGCGTGGAGCACCGGCTGCCTGCGGCCGCCGGCGAGGCGGAGCTGCTGCGCCTCGTCGCCGCGCTCAACGCCGATCCTGCCGTGGACGGCATCCTGGTGCAGCTGCCGCTGCCGGCGCAGATCGATCCTCACCGTGTCATCGAGGCGATCGACCCGGCCAAGGATGTCGACGGCTTCCATCCGCAGAATGTCGGGCGGCTGTGGAGCGGAGGGAGGGCGATGGTGCCGTGCACGCCTTACGGCTGTCTTATGCTACTGCGCCAGACGCTGGGCAGCCTTACCGGCGCCGAGGCGGTGGTGCTCGGTCGCTCCAACATTGTCGGCAAGCCGATGGCGGCACTGCTCCTCGCCGAGAATTGCAGCGTCGGCCTTGCGCATTCGAAAAGCCGCGACCTGCCCGCGATCGCGCGCCGCGCCGACATCCTGGTCGCCGCGGTGGGCCGGCCCGAACTGGTGCGCGGCGGCTGGATCAAGCCGGGCGCCACGGTCATCGATGTCGGCGTCAACCGGCTCCCCGGCGCCGACGGCAAGAGCCGGCTCGTCGGCGACGTCGCCTTCGCCGAGGCGCAAGGCGTGGCCGGCGCGATCACGCCGGTGCCGGGCGGGGTCGGACCGATGACCATCGCCTGCCTGCTGCGCAACACGCTTATCGCCGCCTGCCGCCGCCGCGGCATCGCCGAGCCCGCGCTCTGAGTGGCACACGCCGTTCACAAAACATGACCGGGCGACGGCGGTGACGCGACGTATGATCGCGGGAACGCTTGACGTCCGGCCTCCCTATAATTTTCAGGGATGGGCGATCCTATATAATCGAGGTCGGATGGTCCGAGCCCGCAAGCGAAGGGAGACTTCAATGCGCCGCGTTAAGAAAATCGCCGCCCTTGCCGGCATGCTGGCGCTCGGCGCCTGCGCCGTGGCGCCGCCCCCTGGCCCCAGCGTCATGGCGCTGCCGGCCAAGGGTAAGAATTTCGCCGAATTCCAGCAGGATGACGTGAGCTGCCGGGAGTACGCCTCGGCCCAGACCGGCGGCACCTCGCCGGGACAAGCCGCCAATGAAAGTGAAGCCACCAGCGCCGTGGTCGGCACCGTGCTCGGCGCGGCGGCGGGCGCTGCTATCGGCGCCGCGGCCGGCAATCCGGCGGCAGGCGCCGCCATCGGCGCCGGCAGCGGCCTCTTCCTTGGCGGCGCCACCGGGCTCGGCGCGGCGGGCTATTCCGCCGCGGCGGTGCAGCAGCAATACGACATGAGCTACATCCAATGCATGTCGGCCAAAGGCGAGAGCGTTCCAACCGCACTCAACGGTCCGCCCGGCGGCTACGGCTATCCCTATGGCTATCCCGCCTACGGCTACCCCTACGGTTATCCGTACGGCTATCCCTACGCTTATGCCTACGCCTATCCCTATGGCTACTATCCCGGATTTTATCCGGGGTTTGGCTTCGTCGGCTTCTACGGACACGGGCATTTCCGCCGCTGAGTCCGGGCGGTGCCGCAGATCGTTCGTGGGGGCGCTTCCCCAGCTATGTCGCCGCGAGGTGGAAGGCGGCCTCGGTCTTGGCGCGGATCTCGTCGAAGGTGACGTCGGGCGCAAGCTCGATCAACGTCATGCCGCGGCCGGCCTTTTTGTCGATGGTGAAGACGCCGAGATCGGTGATCACCATGTCAACGACGCCGGCGCCGGTGAGCGGCAGAGTGCAGTGCCGCAGCAGCTTCTTTTCGTCCTTGGCGACGTGCTCCATGACCACCACCACCTTCTTGACGCCGGCGACGAGGTCCATGGCGCCGCCCATTCCCTTCACCATCTTGCCCGGGATCATCCAATTGGCGAGGTCGCCGTTCTCGGCCACCTGCATGGCGCCGAGGATCGAGAGATCGATATGCCCGCCGCGCACCATGGCGAAGCTGTCGGCGCTGGAGAAGTAGCTGGTGGTCGGCAGCTCCGTCACCGTCTGCTTGCCGGCATTGATAAGATCCGGGTCCTCCTCGCCCTCATAGGGAAAGGGCCCCATGCCGAGCATGCCGTTCTCGCTTTGCAGCTGCACCGACATGCCCGGCGGGATGTAGTTCGACACCAGTGTGGGAATGCCGATGCCGAGATTGACGTAGAAGCCGTCGCGCAGCTCCTTGGCCGCGCGCGCCGCCATTTCCTCGCGTGTCCAGGCCATGCCGATCTCCTCAGGATGGGCGCTTGCGCACGGTGCGCTGCTCGATGAGCTTTTCCGGGTGAGGTATGTGCACGATGCGTTGCACGAAGATGCCCGGCGTGATGACGTGGTCGGGATCGATCTCGCCGGGCGCAACGAGATGCTCGACCTCGGCCACCGTCACCTTGGCCGCGGTGGCCATGATCGGGTTGAAGTTGCGCGCGGTCTTGCGATAGACGAGGTTGCCCTCGGTATCGCCCTTCCAGGCATGAATGATGGCGAGATCGGCGACCAGGCCGCGCTCCATGACGTAGCGCTCGCCGTCGAACATGCGGAGATCCTTGCCTTCGGCGATGATCGTGCCGACGCCAGTCCTGGTGAAGAAGGCGGGAATGCCGGCGCCGCCGGCGCGGATGCGCTCGGCCAGCGTGCCCTGCGGGTTGAACTCGAGCTCGATCTGGCCGGCGAGATATTGCTGGGCGAACAGCTTGTTCTCGCCGACATAGGAAGAGATCATCTTGTGGATCTGCCGGCTCTGCAGCAGCAATCCGAGCCCGGCGCCGTCGATGCCGGCGTTGTTGGAGACCACGGTGAGATGCCGGATGCCGGATTCGCGGATCGCCTTGATCAGCGCCGCGGCAATGCCGCAGAGCCCGAAGCCGCCGGACATGATCATCATGCCGTCGCGCAGCAGGCCGGCCAGAGCGGCATCGGCGCTGGGATAGACCTTGTTCGCCATGATCGACCTGCTCTCGCGCGGCCTCAGCCAGCGCGTCTCTGTCTTGCCCGCTGCGGCATAGCACGCGCGCGGCGCGGCGCCAACACCCAGCGGCCGTGGACCCTTGCGCTTGCGGCGCGGGCGGCCGCTGCGGTATCGCCGCCGGGCGATCGATCTGCTAAGCATTGGCCTGCAAAGACAAGGAGGCAGGCATGGAGCTCAGCGGTCAAGCGGCACTCGTCACCGGCGGCGGATCGGGCCTCGGCGCGGCTACCGCGCGCGCGCTGGCCAAAGCAGGCGCCAGGCTCGCCGTGCTCGACATCAACGAAGACAACGCCAAGAAAGTCGCGGCCGAGATCGGCGGCGTCGCCCTGCGCTGCGATGTCGCCGACGCCAAGAGCGGCGAGGAGGCGGTGGCAAAGGCGCGGGCGGCGCAAGGGCCGGCGCGGGTGCTGATCAATTGCGCCGGCATCGGCATCGGCGCGCGCATTGTCGGCCGCGAAGGGCCGCATCCGCTCGACCAGTTCGCCCGCGTCATCAACGTTAATCTAATCGGCACCTTCAACCTGATGCGGCTCGCCGCGGCCGACATGCAGAAGCTCGAGCCGCTGGCCGATGGCGAGCGCGGCGTGATCATCTCCACCGCCTCGGTCGCGGCCTTCGAGGGCCAGATCGGCCAGGCGGCCTATTCCGCCTCCAAGGGCGGCATCGTCGCGCTGACGCTCCCGGCGGCGCGCGAGCTCGCCGCGGCGGGCATTCGCGTCAACACCATCGCCCCCGGCCTCTTCGCCACGCCGCTGATGGCGAGCCTGCCGCCGCAGGTGCAGGAGAGCCTCGGCAAGTCGGTGCCGTTCCCGCAACGCCTGGGGAAGCCCGAGGAATATGCCCGCTTGGTGCTCGACATCATCGCCAACCCGATGATCAACGGCGAGACGATCCGGCTCGACGGCGCGCTGAGGATGGCGCCGAAATAGCTAACGGCTGCGGAGCTTGTCGCGGGGCGGGGCGAACTCGTCGATGGCGTGGGCAAAGCGCAGGTCGCGCTCCGACAGCCCGCCCACGTCATGGCTGGTGAGGATAACCTCGACGCGGTTGTCGACGTTGAACAGTTCCGGATGATGGTCCATCTTCTCGGCAATCAGCGCGACCTGGCTCATGAAGCCCCAGGCCTCGACGAAGGTGCCGAAGTGATAGGTCTTGCGGATGGCGTCACGGTCCTCGACCTCGGACCAGCCATGAAGCTCCTTGATCGCGGCCTTGCGCGCCGCGCCGACCAGACGCTCGACCATGTCTCGCCTCCCCGAGTGAACTTGCCTGAGGGAGTAGTGGCGGGTCGGCGCGGAGAGATCAAGCAGTGAGCGGGCTCGGCCTGCCGCCGAGCCTCGGCGATCTCGAGGCGATGGCCGAGCGCGCGCTGACCTCCATTCCGGCGGAGCTGAAGCGGCATCTCGGCCGCGTCGTCATCCGCGTCGTCGAGTTCCCCGACGCCGAGACCGAGGACGAGATGGGGCTCGAGAGCCCGTTCGACATTCTCGGGCTCTATCGCGGCGTGGCGCTGCCGCGCCAGAGCGTGATGGATCCGCGCGCCGAGCCCGAGCTGATCTTCCTCTATCGCCGGCCGATCCTCGACTACTGGTGCGAGACCGGCGAGCCGCTTTACGCCGTGGTGCGCCACGTGCTGATCCACGAGATCGGCCACCATTTCGGCTTCAGCGACGAGGACATGGAGCGGATCGAGCGGGAGGCTTAGCCTAACTTGGCCGCTTCGGGCGGTATTTTGGGGGTTTTCGCGTCGCAAGCGACTGATGTAGAAGGGGCTCGGGCTGGAAATCGGCTGGAGTGAAGACCTTGGCTATTTTCAAAGGTGGAGCGGCTCTGATCATTGAGGGCCGTCATGTTTTTG
>JASHRZ010000198.1 GCA_030037055.1 Alphaproteobacteria bacterium | reverse complement strand
GTCCGTGAGCGCTCCGGGTCCGCGCCGCGACATGCCCGCGCACCGCGAAGTGAAATCGCCGTCCCCCACCGGGCCGCCGGCGCTGCCGCAGGGGCAAGCGACAGAGATGCCGCCGGCATCGACCACGATGGAGCGCGGCGCGGTACCGGGACCGTCGGCGCCATCCGCCCCAGGCGCGCCGCCCGCGGGCACGGCTCCATCCGCGCCGAGCGGACCGGCCCCGCAAGTTGCGGGCGCGTCGCCGCGGATCAGCGCGCCGACGTCAACGAAAGCGGCGGCCGGGCCGCATCTGCAGCCTCAAGTGCAGCCTGTCCGCGCCCCGCTCCCTCCCATTCAGGTGGCGCACCCCGTGCAGCAGACACATATTGCCCCGACGCCGCAGGCCTGGGCTCGCGTGCCCGGCGCGCCTCTGCGACCCTCGACGGCGCAGCCCGCCCGCGCCGCGCCACCGCCGGCAAAAGAACCGCCTCCGAAAAAGCCTCCGGCAAAATCGGAGCACCAGCGAGAATGAGGCGCTGCTCGGTTTGGAATGTCGGCTAGGGTCACAATCTTCCCTGTACCACGCGGGAATTTCCCTGCTAGCCCTGCAAAAAACTCCGTGCTCGTCGTCGCCGCCGATCTGGCCCAAACGTCGAGCATGGTAGTCCGCCTCTCGTAGAGGAGCGATAACCTGGGCCCTTCCCTGGAAAGCCGGCAAAGTGATGTCGGCTTTCGGATCAGACCGGCCATTCTCTCGAGGCGCCGGCGATCGGCAATTCGGAATCGTGCCAACATCAACGGACATTTGCCTGGCGAGTTAGGCACATCATCAGCGAGCGGTGCGGGAACCGTTCTCCGCGATGGTTGCGGGGCATCGGCTAAATCCAGCCTCTTTCGATGGCGCGAAGAAACCACCCATCCCGCTCACGGAGAGCGGGATGTGGTCGTCGCCATCACGCTTGCTTTAGATTTACTGCTGAACTTTTGCCCTGCTGGCCGCGCTCGATGTCGTAACTGATTTTTTGGCCTTCGCGCAAATTGCCGATGCCTGAGCGTTCGACCGCAGAGATATGGACGAACACATCCTTCGAGCCGTCATCGGGCTGGATGAAGCCGTATCCCTTCGTTGGGTTGAACCATTTCACAGTGCCAATCGCCATGACATCGTCCTCCGGGCAAAAACTCTGGTTGATGGGCCGCAAGCACTAACAGGTTGCTGAAAAACTCAAAAAGGCGCCACCGATGCGCAACATTCGAATCCCAACAGACGTTTGGTCGATTCTTTCGTGCGCCGTTGATCGCGATTTCGAATCTATGTTACGCATCGAGCTAATTCCAAAACGTTTTTCAGCGGCCTGCTAAACGGTGGGGTTCTTGCGCCGCACACCCCGCAGCGGCTTCATTGCTTGTTCGGCTCGTTCGGCGGCCTCCTTCGCGAGTCGCAGATCACGAAGGCGTGCCGTCTTTGCGTCCTCTACCTGACGCTGCTGGTCGCGGATGGCGAGGCGCTCCGCCTCTTTTTTCCTTGATCGGTTGAGCAATTCCTCAGCCTTGCGCCGAGAGGCTGCAGCAAGATCGTCCAGTTTGCTCATGCACGCTCCACTGTTGAGGGTGATTAGATAGAGGGGGTCAGTAGCCTTCCCGCTCCATGCGCTTGCGCAATGCCTTACGATATCGGCGAATAGCCTCGCCTTTCTCCCGTGCTCTGCGCTCCGATGGTTTCTCATAGGCGCGGCGTCGCTTCATCTCGCGAAACGTGCCTTCGCGCTGCATTTTCTTTTTGAGAACGCGAAGCGCCGCATTGATATCGTTGTCTCGAACGAAGACTTCCATGACGATGTGACACCTTTAACCGGCGAGGCGATGAGTGTTCGGGCCTTGCTTGCCCCGATGAGTGCTGCCCTCGATCCCGCTGGCATACGTGTTCAGGTGTCCAAGTCGTCCATGGTCACGCATCCGTGCACCGGAAAAGGCAACAGCCCACGTCGTGCGTTTTAGAAAATTCATTACTGTGCCGTATCGCGGCACGACCGCCCTCGACGAGCCGATGACTGATCTCCAGGCGTTCTGAGGTCTTGAGACATAGCTCCGGGGAGCCGGCAAAGATCGAATCAGTCAGGTGGTCGTCGAGCACTTCACGCCTCCTCATGCCGGTCAGGCGGAGCGCGCGCAACCCCTTGTCGCGATAGGGCGGTCGTGTCTCTCAGCCGTCAGCGCCCCAAGGTCGATGCCGACGATGGGACACATGATAGCCAACACGTCGGTCAAAGTCGAACGACAGGGCTTGAGCTGCTTCGGTTCGTCCCTCCTGCGTCCCATGCGCAGCGGACCGGCGGCTTCTATTTGGCTGCAACTGCGCTGCTGGTAGGGGAGACCATTGAGTGGGCGAGCGCGTTGCTCCCGGTTCTCTAGGTCCGGGTCATCAGCCGCCTTGGCGATGGCCCACGCGGGTCGGATTGCGGGGGGACGGATCGTGAGCGCGGCCTTCGACCAGACCCGCGAGCGCTACATCCGCAGCGCGCTCGAGAGCCAGGGCTTCATGCGGCTGCTGCAGGGCGCGGTCGACGCGCTCGGCGAGGGCTATTGCGTGCTGTCGCTGCCGCATCGGCCGGAGCTGCTGCAACAGGACGGCATCTTCCACGGCGGCGCCATCGCCTTCCTCGTCGACAACACCGCCACCGCCGCCGCGGGCACGTTGTCGCGGCCCGGCTACGGCGTGCTCACCGCGGAATACAAGCTCAACCTGCTGGCGCCGGCACGGGGCGAGCGTCTCGTCTGCCGCGCCGAGGTGGTGAAATCCGGCCGCATGCTGACCGTGGTCGAGGCCAAGGTGCACGCCCGGTCCGGCGGCGAGGCCAAGCTCGTCGCCCTCGGCCTTGCCACCATCGCCAACCTGCCGCCGCAGGCTCGACCGCGCTTCTAGGCGTCAGTTTCGGCTGCGGTAGTCATAGTTGCGG
>JASHRZ010000197.1 GCA_030037055.1 Alphaproteobacteria bacterium | reverse complement strand
AAGGACACCATGCTCTATGCGCTGGGGCTGGGCTTCGGCGCCGACCCGATGGACCGCGACCAGCTCCGCTTCGTCTATGAGGAAGGACTGAAGGCCCTGCCGACCATGGCGGTGGTGCTGGCGCTGCCGGGGCAATGGTCGAGGAACCCCGAGACCGGCATCGACTGGAAGCTCGTGCTGCATGGCGAGCAAGGGGTCGTTCTGCACCGGCCGCTGCCGCCCACCGGCACGGTGGTTGCGCGCACGGCGATCGAGGAGATCATCGACAAGGGCGAGGGCAAGGGCGCGCTGATCTATACGCGCCGCGACGTTCGCGACAAGGAGACCGGCGCGCTGCTGGCCTCGCTCACCGCCACCGTCTTCGCGCGCGGCGACGGCGGCTTCGGCGGACCGAGCGGGCCGACCAAGCCGGTGCATGCGCTGCCCGAGCGCGCGCCCGACCTCGTCTGCGATCTCGCGACGCTGCCGCAGGCGGCGCTGATCTACCGCCTGAGCGGCGACTACAACCCGCTGCACGCCGATCCCGCGATCGCCGCCGCGGCCGGATTCCCGCGTCCGATCCTGCACGGGCTCTGCACCTTCGGCATCGCCGGGCACGCGCTGCTGCGCACGCTGTGCGGCTATGATCCCGCGCGCTTGAAGCGCATGGAGGTCCGCTTTTCCTCTCCCGTCTTCCCCGGCGAGACCGTGCGCACCGAGATCTGGCGCGAGGCGGAGGGACGCTTCGGCTTTCGCTGCCGCATCGTCGAGCGCGACGTCGTCGCCATCAACAACGGGCTGGCCGAGATCGCCGCATAAGGATTTGAGGAGGAGAGCATGGTCGGCATCGCATCCTTCGGCGGCTACATCCCGCGCCTCAGGCTGGCGCGCAAATCCATGGTCGACGCCAATGGCTGGTTCAACGGCAGCCTCAGGGCCTATGCCAAGGCGGAGCGCGCGATCTGTTCCTGGGACGAGGACAGCCTCACCATGGCGGTAGAGGCGGCGCGCGACGCGCTTTGCGACCGGCCGCGCGGGGACTTCCGCGCGCTCTATCTCGCCACCACCTCGGCGCCCTTCGAGGACCGGCAGAACGCCGGCATCCTTGCCCAGGCGCTGCGGCTCGGCGAGGCGCTCAACACCATGGATGTCGGCGCCTCACAGCGCGCCGGCACCACCGGCCTCATCGCCGCGCTCGATGCGGTGGCCTCGCGCGGCGGGCCGGTGCTCTATCTCGCATCCGAGAAGCGGCGCGCGGCGGCGGCGAGTCCCGCCGAGCTGCTCTACGGCGACGGTGCCGCGGCGCTGATCCTGGAGCGCGGCGACGGCGTCGCCAAGTTCCTCGGCAGCCGTTCGGCCTCGGTCGATTTCGTCGATCATTACAAGGGCAAGGGCCGCGAGTTCGATTACGGCTGGGAGGAGCGCTGGATCCGCGACGAGGGCTATCTCAAGCTGGTGCCGCCGGTGATCGCCGGCGCGCTCGCCGAGAGCGGGCTCAAGCCCGCGGACATCGCGCATTTCTGCCTGCCCTGCACCTTGCCGCGGGTGGCGCAGGCCATCGCCAAGCAGGCGGGCCTGGCCGAGAGCAGCGTCCGGCCCAATCTCGACGGGCTCTGCGGCGATACCGGGACTGCCCATCCGCTGGTGATGCTGGTGCATGCGCTGCAGGAGGCGAAGCCCGGCGAACGCATCCTGGTGGCGAGCTTCGGCAACGGCTCGGACGCGCTGGTCTTCGAGGCGACGGCGGATCTGCCGGCGGTGCAGCGCGCGCGGCGCGGCGTAATCGGCTCGCTCAAGCGGCGCAAGGAGGAGACCAACTACGCCAAGTACCTCGCCTTCAACGATCTCATCAAGATGGAGCGCGGCCTGCGCTCCGAGGTCGACAAGCAGACGCCGCTCACCACGCTCTATCGCAAGCGCGACATGCTGCTGTCGCTGGTCGGCGGCAAATGCGAGCGTTGCGGCACGGTGCAGTTCCCGAAATCCAACATCTGCGTCAACCCCAATTGCCGCGCCATGCACAGCCAGGTCGACCAGCCCTTCTCGGAATTCGCCGGGAAGGTCATGTCGTTCACCGCCGACAACCTGACCTATTGTCCGGAGCCGCCGGCGCATTACGGCATGGTGCAATTCGCCGAGGGCGGGCGCATGATGGTAGACTTCACTGAGGTGGACGCCGGCCAGGTCGAGGTTGGCATGCCGATGCGCATGGTATTCCGCATCAAGGAGGTGGATCCGGCGCGCGGCTTCACCAAATACTTCTGGAAGGCGGCGCCGACCGGCGACGCGAGGGAGGTGTGATGATGGCGAAGGGAATCCGGGACAAGGTCGCGATCCTCGGCATGGGCTGCTCGAAGTTCGGCGAGCGTTGGGACCGCGAGGCCGACGATCTCATCGTCGAGGCCTATGAGGAGGCGATCAAGGATGCCGGCATCGAGACCAGCCAGATCGATGCGGCCTGGTTCTCCACCGCCATCGAGGAGCAGCATGTCGGCAAGTCCGGCGTGCCGCTGGCGACCGCGCTGCGGCTCCCTTACATCCCGGTGACGCGCGTCGAGAATTACTGCGCCTCGGGCTCCGAGGCCTTCCGCGGCGCCACCTACGCCGTGGCGTCGGGCGCTTGCGACATCGCGCTGGCGCTCGGCGTCGAGAAGCTCAAGGACACCGGCTATGGCGGCCTGCCGCAGCGCGGCCGCGGCGCGCTCAACTCGATGTATTGGGCGAACATCTCCGCGCCGGGCAGCTTCGCCCAGCTCGCCGCCGCCTACCGCGCCAAGCACGGGGTCTCGCGCGAGACGCTGAAGCGGGCGATGGCGCATATCTCGGTCAAGAGCCACGACAATGGCAGCCGCAACCCCAAGGCGCATCTGCAGAACAAGATCACCGAGGAGACCGTGCTCAAGGCGCCGCTGGTGGCCGAACCGCTCGGGCTCTACGATTGCTGCGGCGTCAGCGACGGCTCGGCCTGCGCCATCGTCACCACGCCCGAGATCGCCAAGAGCTTCGGCAAGCAGGACCTCATTACGGTGAAAGCGCTGCAGCTCGCAGTCTCCAACGGCCAGGAGGCGCAGCACAATTCCTGGGACGGCAGCTATTTCGCCACGGCGCGCGCGGCCGCCAAGCGCGCCTATCAGGAAGCGGGCATCGACAAGCCGCGCGAGCAGATCTCGCTCATCGAGGCGCATGACTGCTTCTCGATCACCGAGCTCGTCACGCTCGAGGATCTCTACATCTCGCCCGAGGGCGGCGCGGTGAAGGACGTGCTCGACGGGTTCTACGACGCCGACGGCGTCGTACCGTGCCAGATCGATGGCGGGCTCAAATGCTTCGGCCATCCCATCGGCGCCTCGGGCTTGCGCATGATCTACGAGATCTATCTGCAGATGCAGGGCCGCGCCGGCGAGCGCCAGCGCCGGCAGGAGCCGGTGCGCGGCCTCGTGCACAATCTCGGCGGCATGCCGCACCAGAACGTCTGCTCGATCGCCATCATCGGCAAGCACGGCTCCTGAGCCGGGCCGCCGGCCGATGTTCGAGGGCTTTGCCGAGAGCCGCGTCAAGCTCGGCGAGGCCGAGCTTTACTGCCGCACCGGCGGCAGCGGCCCGCCGCTGCTCTTGCTGCACGGCTATCCGCAGACGCATGTCTGCTGGCATCGCCTCGCGCCCCGGCTGATGCGGCAATTCAGCCTGGTGATGCCCGATTTGCGCGGCTACGGGCAGAGCCGCGGGCCGCGGCCGGACCCGGCGCATCACAATTATTCCAAGCGCGCCATGGCCAAGGACATGGCCGAGCTGATGACCGCCCTCGGCCACGAACGGTTCCTGCTCGCCGGCCACGACCGCGGTGCCCGCGTCGGCTTCCGCCTCTGCCTCGATCAGCCCGGCCGCGTCGAGCGCTTCGCCGCGCTCGACATCATTCCGACCCTCGACGTCTGGGAGCAGATGGACGCCGATAAGGCGCTCGCGGGATATCACTGGCTGTTCCTTGCCGTGCCGGCGCCGTTGCCGGAGACCCTGATCGGGGCCGATTCCGATTTCTACATCCGCCATCTGCTCGACCGGTGGGTCGGCCGGCCGGATGCGCTCCATCCGCAAGCCGTTGACGCCTATCTCCGGCAGTTCCACGATCGCGCCGTCATTGCCGCGACCTGCGAGGATTACCGTGCCGGCGCCAGCGTCGACCGCGCGGAAGATGCGGCCGACCGGCAGGGCGGCCGTAAGATCGCCTGCCCGGTGCTGGTGCTGTGGGGCAGCCGCTATCTTTCGAGCAGGACCGGCTCGCCGGCCGCCGCCTGGCGCAAATGGGCGGGCGATGTGCGCGAGGCGGCGCTGGATTGCGGCCATTTCCTCGCCGAGGAGGCGCCGGAGGAATGCGCCCGGGCGCTTGCGGCATTCTTCGCGGCGAATGGCTGATGCGGCAGCCGGAATGAGCGGATGCGACCGCGACGCCGCTGCGGCTCAGCGGATGGTGCGGATGAAGTCGAGGACCTGGCCGCTCAGCTTCTCGTCCTTGGTGTTGACGCTGGCGAGTTCCGAGATGTGGTTATGGCCCTTGAGCCAGGCGAGCCGCGGGCACTTGCCGTCGCGCACGCATAGCCGCGTGGCGAGATCGAGGCTCGGCACTTCGAGGAACGGCGGATCGTACTCGGCCATGGCAATGAAGAGCGGCACCTTGCTCTCCTTGACATGGGTGATCGGCGAGCGCCGGGCGAATTCCGCCTGATCCGTGCCGAAATAGGCGGTGACATTCGGCGCCAAATTCTCCGGCGTCAGCTCATAGAAGCCGCTGACCAGGATCGCGCCGGCGATGCCCGCGCCCTCCTTGGGGTGGAGGCCGGCGTCGAAGAGGTAGGAGGCGACGTGGGTGGCGCCAGCCGAATGGTCCATCACGAAGATGCGATGGGCATCGCCGCCGTAAGCGGCGGCGTTCGCCTGCAGCCAGGCGATCACCTTGCCGACATCCTCGGCGCCGGCGGGCCAGGGATGCTGCGGCGCCAACCGGTAATTGGCGATGATGGCCAGCAGGTCGTGACGCGCGAGAGAGACGCCGACATTGGCGTAGATGGCGTCGTTGGCATGCTTGTTGCCGCCGACGAAGCCGCCGCCGGGGATGAAGACGAGAACCGGCAGGTCGCGCTTGCCCTCGGGCTGGAAGAGATCGAGCTTGTTCCGCCGCCGTCAATCATCCAGGCGAGTGGGGGTCAGCGCGCCGCGCTCCGGGCGCAGCCGCCATGCGCAGCGCCGTCTCGGCCATCGCCTCGGCGATCTCCTGCCGGGACAGCCGGCCGCCGGCGCGGTACCAGCGGTGCACCCAAATGATCATGCCGCTGATGGCAAGCCCGGTCATGGCGGGATCGGCGAGCTCGAAGCAGCCGCGCGCGACGCCCTCAGCGAGGATCGATCTCAGGATGCGGTCGAACCGCTCTTGCATGCGCAGGATGCGCCGATAGGAGTCTTCCGGCAGGAACTTCATCTCGCGGCTCGAAATCGCGATGTAGTCCTGGTTCTCGATGACGATGCCGGTGAAGTCGCGCGCCAGCAGGCGCAGCTTGGCCACGGGGTCGCCGGGCTCGCGCGCGATGCGCTCGGCGAGGTCGACGGAGAAGCGGACCGCCTGCTCGCAAATCTCGACGAGGATCTCGGCCTTGCCGGCGAAATGATCGTAGATCGCGCGCTTGGACGCCGAAAGCTCGTCGGTAATGGCGTCGATGGTGGTGGCGGCGTAGCCGCGCTCGGAGAACAGCTTCGCCGCCGCGCGCAGCACGAGGCCGCGCTTGAACCGACTCACGCCCTCCTTCATCGCGGAGACCGCCATCGCGTCATTGCCCTCTTGCTGCGGGCCGGCCCGTGCGCCCTTCGAGACGGCTGCTGACGCGGCCTCCGGAGAGAATTTTTGCGGCATCGACGATCGATGCCATCCCCGCTTTCTCCTCATCCTGAGGAGGGCGCGTCAGCGCCGCGTCTTGAAGCACGCACCGCCATCCTGAGGCCTCATTCTGCTTGACGCGGCTGGTACTGTCCAGTACCCTTTTGAGAACAATTGGTACCAAGCGGGGAGGCGTGATGGGCTATCGCTCGATCTTCCGCGACGGGCTTTTCGCCGGGCGCCATGCCGTCGTCACCGGCGGCGGCAGCGGCATCGGCCGCTGCACCGCCCACGAGCTGGCGGCGCTCGGCGCGGCGGTTGCGCTGGTCGGGCGCAGGCCGGAAAAGCTTGCGGCGGTGGCCGAGGAGATCGCGGCTACCGGCGCGGTGCGGCCGTCGGTCCATGCGTGCGACATCCGCGTCGAGGAAGAGGTGGAGCGCACCGTCGGCGAGATCCTTCTCGCGCATCCCCGCATCGACGCGCTGGTCAACAATGCCGGCGGCCAGTTCTCCGCGCTGCTCAAGGACATCTCGCAAAAGGGCTGGGAGACCGTCGTCCGCACCAACCTGACCGGCGGCTTCCTGATGGCGCGCGAATGCTTCCGGCGGTCGATGGAGGCGCAAGGCGGCGCGATCGTCAACATCATCGCTGACATGTGGCATTCGATGCCGGGCATGGGCCATTCCGGCGCGGCGCGCGCCGGCATGCTGAACTTCACCATGACCGCGGCGCTCGAATGGGCCTATGCGGGCGTGCGGGTCAACGCGGTGGCGCCGGGCTGGATCGCCTCCTCGGGGCTCGCCAGCTACCCGGCGGAGATGCGGCCGCGGCTCAAGGGGATGTGGCGCCAAGTGCCGCTGAAGCGGCTCGGCACCGAGAGCGAGGTCTCGGCGGCGATCGTGTTCCTGCTGTCGGAGGCCGCCGCCTTCATCTCCGGCAGCTGCCTCAGGGTCGACGGCGCCGTGCCCAATGCCAGGAGCAACTGGCCGCTTCCGGATCACGATCGCTCCATGCCTTATTACGGCTTCCCGCTGGAATCGCCGCCCGAGTTCCTGCGGCGCGAGGGCGGCAGGGTCTGAGCCATGGCAGTGATCCAGAGCCGCATCGATCCCGCGAGCGAGAGCTTCCGCGCCAACCGCGCGGCCATGCTGGCGCTCATCGACGAGTTCCGCGCGCTGGAGGAGCAGGTGCGCCGCACCTCCAACGCCAAGAAGGATCAGTTCGCCAAGCGCGGCCAGCTGCTGCCGCGCGAGCGCGTGGCGCTGCTCTTGGACAAAGCCAGCCCCTTCCTCGAGATCTCCACGCTGGCCGGGCTCGGCATGCATGACGATGACGCCAAGGAGAACGTGCTCGGCGGCGGCGTCATCGACGGCATCGGCTATGTCGCCGGCGTGCGCTGCTTGATCTCCGCCTCCGACGCCGCCATCAAGGGCGGCACCACCGCGCCGATGGGGCTCAAGAAGAAGCTGCGCTGCCAGGAAATCGCGCGCGAGAACAAGCTGCCGCTGATCCAGCTGGTCGAATCCGGCGGCGCCAATCTGAACTATCAGGCGCAGATCTTCGTCGAGGGCGGCCAGACCTTTCGCAATCAGGCGCGGCTCTCGGCAATGGGCGTGCCGCAGGTCACCGTGGTGCACGGCTCCTCGACCGCGGGCGGCGCCTATCTCCCGGGGCTTTCCGACTATGTCGTCATGGTGAAGCGGCGGGCCAAGGTGTTCCTCGCCGGCCCGCCGCTGCTGCGCGCCGCCACCGGCGAGCGCGCGGGCGACGAGGAGCTCGGCGGCGCGGAGATGCATTCGACCGTATCCGGCGTCAGCGACTACATGGCGGAGGACGATGCCGACGCCATCCGTCTCTGCCGCGAGATCGTGGCGAAGCTCAATTGGAACGAGCGCCTGCCGCCGCGGCCGCAGCGCAGCTTCCGCGAGCCGCGCTATGCCGCCGAGGAGATCTGTGGCGTCGTCCCGGTCGACTATCGCAAGCCCTACGATGTCCGCGAAGTCATCGCCCGCATTGTCGACGACAGCAACTTCCTCGACTTCAAGGCGCTCTACGGCGTGCACACGGTCTGCGGCCAGGCCGAGATCGAGGGCCATGCCGTGGGCTTCATCGGCAACAACGGCCCGATCGACGCCGACGGCTCGGTCAAGGCGGCGCAGTTCATCCAGCTCATGTGCCAGGCCGGAATTCCGATCGTCTATCTCCAGAACACCACCGGCTACATGGTCGGCACCGAGGCGGAGCGCGCCGGCATCGTCAAGCACGGCTCCAAGATGATCCAGGCGGTGGCCAACGCCAGCGTGCCGCAGCTCACGCTGCATATCGGCGCGAGCTTCGGCGCCGGCAATTACGGCATGTGCGGCCGCTCCTACGATCCCCGCTTCATCTTCGCCTGGCCCAACAACCGCATCGCGGTGATGGGCGGCGAGCAGGCGGCGAAGGTGCTGTCGATCATCACGGAGGAGCGCCACGAGCGCCTCGGCAAGCCCGTCGATCGCCCGCTTCTCCAGGCCATGGAGCAAAAGATCATCGACCAGTTCAACCGCGAATCCACCGCGCTTTTCGCCACCGCGCGGCTCTGGGACGACGGGCTGATCGATCCGCGCGACAGCCGCAAGGTTCTCGCCTTCTGCCTCGATATCTGCCGCGAGGCGGAGATCCGTCCCCTCAACCCAACCAGCTTCGGCGTCGCCCGCATGTGAGGCCTGCCCATGATCTACACGGAACAGCATCGCGAGCTTATGCGCTCGGTCGCCAAATTCTGCGAGACCGAGATCAATCCCCATGTCGAGGAATGGGAGAAGGCCGGCATCTTCCCGGCGCATGATGTGTTCAAGAAGATGGGGGATCAGGGCTTCCTCGGTATCCACAAGCCGGAGAAGTTCGGCGGGCTCGGCCTCGATTATTCCTACGAGATCGCCTTCTGCGAGGCGCTCGGCGCCTCGCGCAGCGGCTCCGTGACGATGGCAATCGGCGTGCAGACAGACATGGCGACGCCGGCGCTGGCGCGGCACGGCTCGGATGCGCTGCGTGAGGAGTTCCTCAGGCCCAGCATCACCGGCGAGTTCGTGGCCTGCCTCGGCGTCTCCGAGGTCGGAGCCGGCTCGGACGTCGCCAGCATCAAGACGCGGGCGCGCAAGGACGGCGGCGACTACGTCATCGACGGCGGGAAGATGTGGACCACCAACGGCACCCAGGCCGATTGGATGTGCCTCTTGGCCAATACCGGCGACGGTCCGGTCCATCGCAACAAGACGCTGATCTGCCTGCCAATGAAGACCAAAGGCGTTGAGATCGCGCGCAAGCTCGACAAGCTCGGTATGCGCGCCTCCGACACGGCGCAGATCTTCTTCGACGGGGTGCGCGTGCCGCAGCGCAATCGCATCGGCGAGGAGGGGATGGGCTTCGTCTACCAGATGCAGCAATTCCAGGAGGAACGGCTGTGGGCCGCGGCCGGCGGACTGGTCAAGATGGAGCGCGCGATCACGGACACCATCGAGTACACGCGAAACCGCATCGCCTTCGGCCAGAGCATTCTCGACAACCAAGTCGTCCACTACCGGCTGGCGGAGCTGCAGACCAAGATCGAGCTGCTGCGCTCGCTCGTCTACCGCGCGGTCGAGGAGTACATCAACGGCGCCGACGTCACCAAGCTCGCCTCGATGGCGAAGCTCACCGTCGGCCGGCTGCAGCGCGAGATCGCCGACAGCTGCCTGCAATATTACGGCGGCATGGGCTTCATGAACGAGACCGAGATCACACGCTTCTTCCGCGACGGCCGCCTCACCTCGATCGGCGGCGGCGCCGACGAGGTCATGCTCGCCATCATCTGCAAGCTGATGGGAACGCTTCCCGGCAAGAAGCAGCCGGGGAGCAATCGCTAGGCTTCGAACGATGTTGCCGGCGCACGCCCCCCGCCCTGACGCTCCCCCTCAAGGGGGGAAGGGATTGCAACGCGCCTGCACGAGCAATTCCTCCTTCCGCCTTGACAGCGCGTCATGAGCGCGCTGCCCAGAGCCGACACGCTGCTGCTGAGCCGCGACGGCTCATGCCTCCACGTCAGCTTGAACCGGCCGGAGACCAGGAACGCGCTCACCGGCGAAGTGGTGCAGGAGCTGCTGTCGGTGGTGGAATTCCTCGAAGGCGCCGCGGATATCGGCACCGTGGTGCTGCGCGGCGCCGGCGGAACCTTCTGCGCCGGTGGCGACATCAAGGGATTTATGGCGCAGTTCAACACCCCCGCGCCGGCCGCCGGCGAGCGGGATCCCATCGCCGTACAAAACCGTCGCTTCGGCGCCTTTCTCGAGCGATTCGACCGCCTGCCGCAGACCATCGTGGTGGCGGTCGAAGGCGCGGCGTTCGGCGGCGGGCTCGGCCTTGCCTCTATCGGCGATGTCGCCCTCTG